>SMVY01000139.1 GCA_004357415.1 Gemmatimonadota bacterium | reverse complement strand
GCACGCGCCGATTTCGAGTGGTTCATCCGCAACGGGTTCGTCCAGGCGGTGCTGGCCGGGAACGCCGTGGCGGTGCACGACCTCGAGGCGGCCATGTTCGGCACGGCGTTGGGCATGACGGAAACCGGCGACCATGAGGACGGCGGGCACGGGCTGCACATGCGGGCCATCAACGCCATTTGCGACGCCGGCTCCATCGAGGCCGCGATAGAGTCGGGGCTGATTACCTCCGGCATCATGCACGCGCTGGTCACCGAGCAGGTGCCCTACGTTCTGGCGGGCTCCATTCGAGACGACGGGCCGCTGCCGGGTGTGCTCACCGATGCCCTAGATGCGCAGGACGCCATGCGCGAGCACACCGTCAAGGCCACCGGCGCCATCTTCGTCGCCACGGCGCTGCACGCCATAGCCGTCGGCAACATGTTGCCGGCGTTTCACACCCGCTACGACGGGAGCCCGACGAGCCTGATGACCATCTGTGTGGACCAGACCGAATTCGTGATTAGCAAACTGAAGGACCGCGGGACCCACCAGGCCTACGGTGTGGTGACCAACGCGCAGGACTTCATGCATGTACTCAGACACTTCACCAAATCATGTATTCAGAGTTGACTCTCAAACAACCCGGGGTGGGCCCCGGCTGGAAACGCTTGGCGCAGGCCGTGGCGGAACGGATTACGTTGGACCAGCTCGACGGCGTGTGGGTGTTCCGGCCGCTCCGTATCGAGAAGAAGGAATGGGGCACCGCAATTTTGGCCTTGGCCGAGGACGACCGCTATAGGATCATCACCGCCCAGTACGTCCACACCATCAAGGGCCGGGAACGCGGCGCCTTCAGTGTCGCCGTCAGGGAGGTGGGCAGCGGTCCGAAGGAGACCCTCGACACGCTGGTGGCCGCCGTGCCCAAGAGGAGCGACGAAGACCCGCCCGTTCGCATTCCGCTGACGGCATGGTATCCCGAAGAGGACATCCAGGATGGCTCACTCGAGCCTGCGTGAGCGGGCCGACCTGGTGGGCCGATTCCGGCACTACCTCCAGGATCAAAGGCTGCCCCGCACTCGACAGCGGGACCGCATCGCCGAGATAGTGTTCGCCTCCGAGGCACACCCGTCGGCCGCCGACATTCAGCGAGCCCTGGCGGAAGGCAATGACCACGTCGGCACCGCCACTGTGTATCGGACCCTGGAACTGCTCATCGCCAGCGGGTTGGTGCGGGCCCACGACTTCGGCGACGGCTTCAAGCGCTACGAAGCCACCCCCATGCAGCAGGGAGGCGGCCACGAGCACCTGATCTGCGTCCGCTGTGGCACCGTAGTGGAGTTCACCAACGACCGCCTCGAACGGATGTTACCGATCATCTCGGACGAACACGCCTTCGTCCACCAGCGGCACCACGTGGAGATCTACGGCCTGTGCAGCAGCTGCCGGAAGCATGACCTGGAGTTGTGAGGAACGAATTGGGGAGCATAGGCGTTTGGTGACCAGAAACCGGCCATTGGAAATCAGGGAAACCGGAAACCATAAATTGACCACCGCAGACCAGCCATCGGAGCCCATCACGTGATTCCCCGTACCCCGCAACCCGCACCCCGCACCTCCCGCACCCTCCTCCTGCGCCCTGCGCCCTGCGCACTGCGCACTTAGAGACCATGTCCGATTCCGCCAGTCTCGGCCTGTTCGTCGCCTTTGCCGCCGGGCTGTTGAGTTTCCTCTCACCCTGCGTCCTGCCGTTGGTCCCGTCCTATCTCGGGTTTGTGACCGGGATGAGCATCGAAGAAATGTCCAGCAGACGCCGGGTGGTCATGGTGCACTCGACCCTGTTCGTGCTCGGCTTCTCCGTGGTGTTCATCCTCGTGGGATTGAGCGCCACGGCGCTGGGGCGGGCGCTGAACTTCAACTCCGTGTGGCTGGCCCGGGCCGGCGGGGTCCTCATCATCCTGTTCGGGATCTACCTCCTGGGCATCGTCAGGGTCCCCTGGCTGGAGCGCGACCAACGGCTCCACCTGGAGAACAAGCCGCTGGGCTACCTAGGCTCCGTGGTCGTGGGAATGGCCTTCGCCGCCGGCTGGACCCCCTGTATCGGTCCGGTACTGGGCGGCATCCTCACCATGGCGTCGACCCAGCAGGACCTGTCCCGCGGTGCCCTCCTGCTGGCGGTCTACTCCGCCGGGCTGGCAGTCCCGTTCCTGGTCACCGCCTGGGCCGTAGAATCGTTCTTCGAATGGTTCAAGTCCTTCCGCCGCTACCTGCCGTTCGTACAGAAAGCCAGCGGAGGGCTGCTAATAGTGGTCGGAGTGCTGCTGGTGTCGGGCCAGTTTACCCGCATGGCTGCTTGGTTGCAGCTGCTCACGCCAGATTTCTTGAGGAATCTGCTGTAAGGCGGTAAGGCGGTCAGGCGGTACCAAGCGGTAGTGGGCGGTAGCGTCGCTTCAGCGACAGGGCCGAGTCGCGGCTTTAGCCGCGGACGGACAGACGGTTACCGCCCCCGCTGCCCTCGCTGCCCCCGCTTTCAATATCCCGCTCCCCCTCCCCCCCCTCGCGGATCACTGACGCCGCGCCACCCGTCCGACAGGCGGATGATCGCTTCGATGTCGCCGGACGTGCCCCGGGAGTCGAGGCTGTGGCCCATCCGTTCGAGTGCCCGCAAGGTCCCTTCGAGGAAGCCACCCTGCTCCAAACGGATGGCGTCGGGGAACGCCTGGTGGTGCATGCGCGGGGCGGCAACCGCGTCAGCCAGCGACATGCCGTGGTCGATCACGTTGGAAATCACTTGGTACACCATGGTGATGATACGCCCGCCGCCCGGCGTGCCCACCACCAGAAACAACTCGCCCTTCGGATCCAGCACGATGCTGGGTGTCATCGATGACAGCATCCGTTTGTGCGATATGATGGCATTGGCCTCGCCCTGCACCAGCCCGAAGGCGTTCGGCTTGCCCGGTGCGGTAGCGAAGTCGTCCATCTCGTCGTTGAGTAGAAAACCGGCGCCGGCGACGGTCACGTGGCTGCCGTAGCTGTTGTTCAACGTCGTGGTTACGCTGACCGCGTTGCCGTCCGCATCAACCACCGAATAGTGGGTTGTCGAGTTTCCGTCTCTGAGCGAGGGATCAAACACCGGAGTGGGCGTGGCCCGGCGCGGGTCTATGGTGCTCCACAAGCTGTCGGCGTACTCCTGGGACAGCAACATCTCACGCGGGATAGGGACAAACTCCGGGTCGCCCAGATACACGTTGCGGTCGGTAAACCCGCGACGCATTGCTTCCGCCTCGAGATGGACCAGCTCGGCCGAGCCGAACGGCGGCAGCGGGTCGGCGTTCTCGAGGATGTTCATGATGAGCGCCAAGGTGATCCCGCCGGAGGAGGCCGGCGCCATGGAATACACCGTGTAGCCCCGATATTCGAACTCGACCGGCTCGCGCCACTCGGCCTGGTAGGCGGCTAGATCCTCGTGGGTGATGATGCCGCCGCCGCGCTCCATCTCCGCCACCAACCGGTCGGCCACCCATCCGCTATAGAATCCGTCGGCGCCGCGGTCGCTGATGGTTTGCAGGGTGCGCGCCAGGTCGGGCTGGCGCCACACAGCGCCCTCGACGGGGGCATGCCCGTCCGGGAGGAAGGCCTCCCGCGATGCGGGAAAGATGTATAGCCGGGCCCGGTGGTTGTCGATCGATCGCTGGCGGTGTTCGTCGACCACGAAGCCGTCGCGCGCCAACGCGATAGCGGCTGCCATGACTTCCTGACGCGACAACCGCCCGAATCGGCTGTGGGCCTCCAGCATTCCAGCCACCGAACCCGGCACGCCCACGGCGAGATGCCCGGTCCAACTCAGATTTGTGGGGTCGCCGTCGAGGTCGACATACATGTCATGCGTGGCCGCGGCCGGCGCCATCTCCCGGTAGTCGATGGCCGACACCCTGTCGTCCATGCGGATGACCATGAATCCGCCGCCCCCGATGTTCCCCGCCGCCGGGTGGACCACCGCCAGGGCGAACCCGACCGCCACGGCTGCGTCGACCGCGTTGCCGCCCTGCAGCAGGATGTCCCGGCCCACCTCGCTCGCCAGCACGCTGCCCGAGACCACCATGGCACTGGGAGCGTCGGTCACTATCGACTCCCCTGCCAACGGCCATTCCGGATCGATCCCGCTGTCGGGGCCGGCGCAGGCCGAGCCGAGCACTCCGATGGACAGACAGGCTATGATGAAAGGGCGGATCACGTACACCTCGGTTGGGAGAGGATGTGGTGGGCGGAGTTGCCCACCAGTCCGAACGCCGTCTAATTTAGCCCATCCCGCCCACCGGCCACCACACGACAGCGAGTCCCATGTCCCGATCGTTTCAGGACCCTCGGCTCACCGAGCAGCGGAACCCCGACACCTCTGCCATCGATATGGCCTCGCCGTTGGCCATCGTCGATCTCATCGGCGCCCAAGACGCATCCATCCCCGCAGCCGTGGCCGGCGCCCGCCGCGAAATGGCCCAGGCCATCGAACTCATCGAAGCAGCCTTCCGCCGGGGAGGGCGGCTGGTCTATATCGGGGCGGGGACCAGTGGTCGGCTGGGCGTGCTCGACGCAACTGAGTGCCCGCCGACGTTCCGGTCGGAGCCGGAAACGGTCGTTGGCGTGATCGCGGGCGGCTACGACGCGCTGGTCCGGTCCGCCGAAGGCGCGGAGGACGATCGCGAGGCCGGAGCGGCCGCGATGGACGATCTCGCCATCAGTGAACGCGATGTGGTGGTGGGCATCGCCGCCAGTGGTTCCACCCCCTACGTGCAGGCCGCTCTGCAGCGGGCCCGTCGCTTGGGAGCCCGAACCGTCGGCGTGTCCTGCTCCGCGCCCGCGCCCGAACTCCGGGAAGAATCGGACGTGGTCATCTACGTGCCGGTGGGCCCGGAGGTAGTGACGGGGTCCACGCGAATGAAAGCGGGCACCGCCACCAAGCTGGTCCTGAACACGCTAAGCACCGGCGCCATGATCCGCATCGGCAAGGTATACGGCAATTTGATGGTCGACCTGCAGGCGTGGAGCGACAAACTGGTGGACCGCGGAGAGCGCATCGTAATGGAAGCCACCGGCGCTGACCGGGCCCGCGCGCGCCAGGCCATAGAGGACGCGGGCGGGGCGGTCAAGACGGCGATGGTCATGGTGAAGCGGTCGGTCGATCGCGCCGCTGCCGAGGCACTGCTGGCGGAACACGATGGCCGGCTGCGTGCCATCATCGGCGACCCTCCTCCGGTGGTCCCGCATGACTGAACGGCCCTCGGTTGGCGTGGGGCTGATGTCAGGCACCTCGCTGGACGGTATGGACGCCGCCCTGGTCCGCTTCACCGGCCCGACGCGGGCCGAGTTGCTGGCCTTCACCTCGTGTGCCTACGACCGTGATATGCGCCAGTCCCTGGAAGACGCCATCACCAGCTACACGGCCGCCGACCTGGCACGGCTGCACGCCCGGCTGGGCCACCTGGCGGTGGCTGCCTGCCAGCAAGTCCTCGACGAGAGTCATCACCCGGCGACCCAAGTGGATTTCATCAGCTTTCCGGGCCACACCGTGTGGCACCAGCCGCCGACGGTGAGTTGGCAACTGGGCGATCCCGCCATCGTGGCGGAGACGTTCGGCACCCGAGTGATCCATGACTTCCGCGCCCGGGACATCGCGGCGGGCGGGGAAGGAGCCCCGCTGGTGCCGATGGCCGACATGCTGTTGTTCGGACACCGCGGCCACCCACGGGTATTGCTCAACATCGGCGGGATGGCCAACCTGACGTACGTGCCCCGCGCGGCCGTCGACGACGGCGTCCTGGCGTTCGACACCGGTCCGGGGATGGCACTGATCGACGAGCTGGCTCGCAATGTCGACCCGGCCTTGTCGTGTGACATCGACGCTGTGGTATCGTCACAGGGGAAGGCCGATCCCGCAGTGGTCGAGGATCTGCTGACGGACGAGTTCTTCCGTCGCAGCCCTCCCAAGAGCACCGGTCGCGAGCGCTTCGGCGCGGCGGTTGCCCGCGACATCGCCAGCCGGGTCCCCGGCCCCGATGGTGTGGCGACCGCCGTGGTGCTCACCGTGGAGAGTATCGCCCGGGCCATCACCCAATGGGTGCCCGCGCCGCTCAGCGAAGTGGTGGTGTCGGGTGGCGGCCGGCGCCACCCCGGCGTGATCCGTGGCCTGGAGGTCCGGCTTGCCTCCGGCGGCACCGCGGTGCGGTTGTTCGACGACGTGTTCTTCGACGGTGACGCCAAGGAAGCGGTGGCCTTCGCCCTGCTCGGCTACCTCACCGTCCACGGCCAACCGGGCAACCTCCCGGCCGCCACCGGGGCACGCGCCGCCAGGGTCCTGGGATCGATCACCCCCCCGTGATTCCGGCTCGGCTCCTAATACCGGCGCTTCGCTGGGCTGCCGGCAGCGGCTTCGCCCACCTCGAGCGAGACGCCAAGGAGGCACTCGACCTGGGTGTCGGCGGCTTCATCATCTTCGGTGGGCCGGCCTCGGTGGTGCGCCAACTGACCGATGATCTCACGATCTACGCCGGCCGGCCACTGCTGTTCGCGGCCGACCTCGAACGCGGGGCCGGCCAACAGTTCGGCGGCCTCACGGAAATCCCGCCGCCCGGTGCCTTGGGATCGTTGGACGACCGCGACGCCGTGCGCCATGCTGGCTACGTCACCGCCACCGAAGCTCGCTCCATCGGCATCAATCTGGTGCTGGCGCCGGTGGCCGATCTCGACATCGAACCTCTCAACCCCATCGTCCAAAGCCGCTCGTTCGGCAGTGATCCCGTCCGTGTTGCGGACTTCGTCGTCGCTTGGGTTGAAGGGTGCCAGGAGGGCGGATGCTGGGCCTCGGTCAAGCACTTCCCCGGGCACGGGCGCACGACGGTCGATTCGCACGCCGCACTGCCGGTGGTCGACACCTCGGTCGAGGAACTGGAAGGCACCGACCTGGCGCCGTTTCGCGCGGCGGTCAACGGCGGAGTCGCCACGGTCATGACGGCGCACGTGCAATACCCGGCGCTCGATGCCGAACACCCCGCCACGTACTCCACTGCCGTTGTCGAGTATCTGCGTACCACGATCGGCTTCGACGGCGCCGTGCTCACCGATGCCCTCAACATGGCGGGCGCCCGGCGCCAGGATGGCGCGGGGGAGGGAGTCGTGGCGGCGGTCACCGCGGGTGTTGATCTGTTGCTGTATCCCGAACAGGTACACCAGAGTGTGGCCGCATTGGACGGCGCGATCGAGTGTGGCATCATCTCGCAAGACAGGATTGCCTCGGCATTGCGCCGCTACTACCTACTGCTCGACGATCTCCCCACAGCCGCGCCGGTGGATGATGACGTCCGCTCGTGGTCCGAAACAATCGCCGACCGCGTGCTGGAACACGGGTTGGTGCGCGCGAGTGAACCGCGGGTGGGTGAGCTGAACGGCTGCGTGGTGATCGACGACGACCTCGGGGGACCGTTCCCTCCGGGGCCCACGGACTTGATACCGCGGGCGCTGGCGGAAGCGTCGGCGCCCACCGATTGCGGCCGGCTGGTGCTGATGTTCGCCGAGCCTAGAGGGTGGAAGGAGCGCGCCGGTTTGGGAGAAGCGTCGCGGCGTACTTTGCAAGAGGCCCTCCCGGCAGCCGGATTGGTGGTGGTGTTCGGTCATCCCCGGATCGCCGATGAAATTCCCGGTGACGTGCCGCTGCTGCTGGCATGGCACCGCCAGCGGCTGATGCAGCGGGCCGTGGTGCGCTGGCTCGAGGCGCGGCGCCGATGACCAGACTCGATTGGATCATCGTCGCCGTATATCTGGCCGGGACGCTGGGCCTGGGCCTGGTATTGGCGCGCAAAGGCTCCAAGAGTATCACCGATTTCTTCCTCGGCGGGCGGGCCATCCCCTGGTGGCTGGCGGCGACCTCCATGGCAGCCACCACCTTCAACGTCGACACCCCGCTCTACGTGGCCGGCCTGGTGGCACGCTACGGCGTGGCCGGCAACTGGGAGTGGTGGTCCTTTGCCTTCGCTCACGTTCTGTTCGCCATCGTCCTCGCCAAGCTGTGGCGCCGGTCGGGGGTGCTGACCGACATGGAGCTGACCGAACTGCGCTACGGCGGTACTCCGGCTGCCGCCCTCAGGGTCACGCGCGCGTTCCTGTTTGCCGTACCGATCAACTGCATCGGCATCGGCTACGGCATGCTCGCCATGCGCAAGGTCGTCGTCGCCCTCGGGTTGTTGGACCAGCTGCCGCCACTCCCCGGCGACCCGCGACTATGGGCGCTGCTGCCGATCGTCCTGGTGGTGCTGGTGTACACGGCGGCCTCCGGGTTGTGGGGTGTGGTTGCCACCGACTTCCTGCAGTTCGGCCTGGCCATCGGCGGGGCCGTGGCGGTGGCCATGTTTGCGCTGCACGACGTCGGCGGGCTCGACGCCATGAAACAGGCGCTGCGCGACTCGGGCAACGGCGCCGCACTCAACCTGGTACCGCGGGGAGCCGACCCGTCGCTGCCCTTCACCACGTTCTTCGGCTATCTGTTCATTCAGTGGTGGGCCTTCCGCAACAGCGACGGGGGCGGAATGTTCGTCCAGCGGGTCGCGGCCACCGCCAACGAGGCCGAGGCCCGCAAGGCAGCCCTCGGCTTCACCATCCTCAACTACGTCATTCGAACTTGGCCCTGGGTGCTGGTCGGTTTGGTGGCGTTGGTGGTGCTGCCGGGACTCGAGGACCCGGAACTGGCCTACCCCATGCTCATGCTCCGCTATCTCCCGGCCGGCGCACTGGGCATCGTGTTCGCCAGCCTGCTGGCGGCGTTCATGTCCACCGTGTCGACCCAGGTTAACTGGGGGGCGAGCTACCTCGTCAACGACATCTACGTGCGGTTTACCGGCGAGCAGGACCAGCGGCGTCTCCTGCGGGTGGCCCGGCTGTCGACCATCGGCCTGACCGCCATCGCGGCCGTGGTCTCCTTCTACATGACCAGCGTCGGGGAGGTGTTCCGTTTCCTGATCCTGATCGGCACCGGTCCCGGCATCGTGTTGCTGCTGCGCTGGTTCTGGTGGCGCGTCAACGCCTGGGCGGAGATCGCCGCCATGGTCACCGGCTTCGTCCTGGCCGTGGCGGGATACCTCGATGTGTTCGGCACCGTGCCGTTTGGCACCCTGCTCAGGATCACCGCCTTCGGGTCTATGGCCGTGTGGCTACCGGTGATGTACCTGACCCGGCCGGAGCGTCCGGAGGTGCTGGCCGCATTCTACCGGCGAGTGCGTCCCGGTGGCGCCTGGGCGCCCGTGCGGCAGGCCACCGGCCTGGGACCGCTGGACGACCTCGGTCGCGATGTGGTGCAGTGGCTGCTGTGGACGGCCATCATCCTCGGCAGCACGCTGGCCGTGGGCTGGCTGTTGCTCAGGTGAGCGGGGACCCGTGACCGCAGGTCATGGTTGTCGTTGGCACCGTAAGGGCGACGCATGCGTCGCCCTTACGCCCTGTGGCGAACGCCTCCACCATCGCCCTACCCCCCCGCACCCGATCGCAGCCACACCATCCCGATAGCCAGCCCGACGAGGAGCGCGCCCAGCGCCAACAGCGTCAGGCGGAGGCCTCTCCGTCGACGGGCCGGTTCCCGGCGGACAGGCGTGGCGTTTGATGTTGGTTGATGGTGCGGCGAGACCGGGGCGGTGTCTTCCTTGGTGCGGCGTGGTGGGATGGTACTGAACTGGGTGGGAGAGGGAACGGCCGGCTGGTAGGGGAGGGACTCGTCAGGCGTCAGCGTTACCCGTAGCTTCGGTCCCCGGTGTCCAAACTGCAGCACGTCTTCGTTGGCCAGGATATGATCGGCCCACAACCGCTGGCCGTTGACGAAGGTCCCGTTGGTGCTTCCCAGATCCCGCAGGATGAACAATTCTCCTTCGCGGAATACCGCGGCGTGCCGGCTGGAGACATCGAGGTCCTGATCGCCGTCGAAGGCGACG
>SMVY01000138.1 GCA_004357415.1 Gemmatimonadota bacterium | reverse complement strand
TGGCAGGATCTCAAGAACGCACTGGCGGACCCCGACCTCCCGAGGAACACTCCCATCCGCGACATCGCCCACCCGTTCAGCGAAGGAGTCACCCTGGGCGACGACCTGCAAACGGCCTTGCGGCAGTTGGGCGCCCGGGACGCGCAGATGCTCCCGGTGGTCGACCGGGTACCGCCCTATCACCTGCGGGGCATCATCGGCCGAACCGAGATCTTCGCGGCCTACGACCGGGCCGTGGACTAAGAGGGAAAAAAGGGCTAATACGTCTTTTCCCTCTTAGCCCTCTTAGCCCTTTTTTCCCTCTTCTCCTATCCTCGTCCTGCCTCCCCTCACCACAGCAGTCTGCTGCGTGTCTTGCCTTGCACGAATCGCGTCAAGATTTCACCCGGTTCGAGGTGTGCCAACCCTGCCGCGCTGACCCCGGCGATACGTCGCGCGGTCCGGCCGAGGTGGCTGGCGGAGGAGAACAGCAGGACGCGGGACACGTCCGCCTGGGTGTAGCCGGGGTTGTGCAGCAGCTGCGCCGCGCAGACGATCCGGGCGAGGTCCACTGCCCGCTTGAGATTGGGAGCCCCGCCGGCCGCGAACTGGCGTGACAGGTACTCCCGGCTGATGCCGAACCGCCGAGCCAGGGCTTCGGTCTGCAGCGCCCCATCCGCCTCCCTGATCACCACATCCCATACCTTCACCTGCAGCGGCTCGAGGAGATTGAGCATCCGCGGCGCGTGGGCCAGGGCGGCTCTCCGGCGGGCGGAGAGCGAGACGCGGAGCACCAGCTCGCCGACCACCGGATCGTCGACCCCGAAGACCGCGGCGGCCGCGACACCCTCACTGTGACACTGGAGCAACAGGCCCCCGTCGTCGGGACGAAACGCGGCATAGACCACGACCGCGACCGCGGGATACTGGTCCTGGACCAGCGCGCGCGCCTCACGCCATAACCGGTGGCGGGGGGACAGCACCACCGCGTCGACGACCCGGCTGGCAAACAACCGCTCGAGGCCGGCGATACTGCGGCAACTGACCAGGCTGGGACCGGCCTTGGGCAAACCGCGACGAAGGTAGGACACCGCGTCGCGCGACTCGACCAGCGCGGCGATGGAGGGCATTCAGCTGGGCGGCTGGGCCGCGGGGCTGCGGGGCGGTGGAGCGGCGGAGCCGTTGTCGGGCGCTACCTCGTCTTCCGCATGTTCTACAGTATCCTGACGATCCTCGTCGGCACTCTCTAGATCACCGCCCCGCTGCCCCACAGCCCCGCGGCCCCGCTTCCTCTCTCTTCCCTCACCGACGGCGACCAACGTCCGAGCCATTTCGCCGGCGCGCTTGAGAACGCCGCGAGCATTGTCGTAACTCAACTGCTTCAGCGCCTGGTCGAGGGGCAACCAGCGGTAGTCCGAAATACCCTCGCTCTGTTGCGGGACCGGGACGCCCTTGGTGCTCTCGAACAGGAAGAAGTGGCAGTACTTGTGGATGCGCCGGCCGCGGAACCGAAAATGCCAGTCGATCAGGCGGATGGGGCCGTGCAGGATCAGTCGGTCGAGACCGGTCTCTTCCCGGGTTTCTCGATCGGCTGCTTCCGCGGGGGTCTCGCCGTCTTCGAGGTGGCCCTTGGGGAACCCCCAGTTGCGGTAGGGATCGCGGATCAACAGGAACCGCGTTGGTTCCCCGGGAACACGGCGGAAGACGATACCTCCTGCGCTCACTTCTCGTTCTGCCCGTCGCGCGATCATTAAAAGATCGAGAACGAGAAGTAGCGCCGGGGATTTTCCTGGATGTCGGCGATCAGTTGGCGCATGTCACGCACGGCTCCGAGGGTCTCGACATAGAGAACCGAGTCGGTAACAGCCATACCGAGGGATCCCCTCCCGGCCGCGAGCCTGGTCATGACCGAATCGGCGGCAACGAGGACGTTGACGAAGCTCTGCTCGTTGGCCCGGGCCGCCGCCGCCAACGATCGGAGGTCGGCCGAGGCCTGGCGCAGGTCGCCACTCGCCCCGGTGGCCGCCGTCATCAGCGTCTCCAGTTCCTTGTTGGACGTGGCCGAGTCGATCCGGGCCATCAACGCCTGCAGGTCGCGGCCGGCCAGGGCGGCCATTTCGGCCGACGCTACGACGTCGCTGGTCGCGGCGTTGATCGACTCCATCTGCCCCACGGTGAAGGCGCGAAGTTGCGCCGCGATCTGGACGAAGTCGCCGACGATCGTCTGGATGTTCTCCGCCGTGCCCGAATCGATGGCGGCGCCGAGTCGTTCGGCCAACAAGCCGATGTCGGTGGCGATCCTCCCCGCCTGGGCGGTCAGCTGCCCGATGTCAGGGAGCGCCGCCCCAGGCCACATCACCCCGTCGGGGTCCTCGGCCGACTGCAGGAGAACTAAGATACGGGGGTCGTCGGGCGGCTGGTGTTCCAGCGAGATGATCGTGGCACCCCATTCCCCGAACAGACTGGTCGGAGCGGCGATCACCGCCGGGCGTTCTGGCAGCGTGACGGTCCCGTCCATACGAATGTCGGCCAACACCCAGCCATCGGGCGCCAGTCTGATTGCGTCAACGATCCCTACCCGGACGCCCCTGACGCTGACCGGGATACCCACGCGCATGTCACCAACGGAGGAGAAGCGCACGGTGTGGACGGCACCTCGATCGCCGAACGAGTGCTGGCTGAGCCACAGCCCCCCCAAAGTGACGACCACCACGGCGAGCAATACCACGAGTCCGACCGCGAGTGCGGGTTTTTCTTTCACCTTGCCGGCCCCCCGTGTGTTCCGGTCACGATGGCACCTGCCACTGCTGGGTCATGATGTTCGACAGGTCCAATCCACTGGCACGACCTTCGATGAACGCCCGGACGATCGGGTCGGTGGTCTTGCGAAACTCCTCTACCGTACCCACCTGGAGGACCCGTCCCTGATGCAGCATGGCGATCCGGTCGGCCACGGCGAAGGCCGTGCGCATGTCGTGGGTGACGACCACGCTGGCCGTGCCCATCTCTTCCCGGATGTGAGCGATGAGATCGTTCATGACGCCCGCGGTGACCGGATCGAGACCGGTGGTCGGCTCGTCGTAGAGAATGTACTCCGGATGGACCGCGATCGCCCGGGCGATTCCTACCCGTTTCTGCATGCCACCGGACAGCTCGGACGGCATTGAGTCGGCCGAGACCCCCAGTTCCACCATGTCGAGACTCCAGCTGACTCGCTCCTCGATGGTGGCGCGGTCGAGACCACGGCGATTCAGTCCCATGAGAATGTTCTCTTCGACGGTGAGCGAATCGAACAGCGCGGCCGATTGGAACACGTACCCAATCCTCGAACGCATGTCCATCAACTCGACGCGGTCCATCTCATCGACGTCCCGGCCATCCACGATGACGTGACCGAAATCGGGCGACAGCAGGCCCACGATGTGTTTGAGGGCTACACTCTTGCCCGCACCCGAGGCCCCGATGATCACCGTGGTCTGCCCATCAGGGATGTCGAGCGTGAAGCCGTCGAGCACCACGTGATCGCCGAACCGCTTCCGCACATCACAGAACTGAATCATGCCGCCGACCCCCGCAACGGACACACTTCCGGCCGTGATACCGTAGGCACTCTCATTTTAGCAACACCAGTGCCCAAAAGGCATCGAGGACCAGGATCGACATGGCACCCAGCACCACCGCCTTCATCGTCACGCTACCCACCCCCTCGGCCCCGCCCGTCGCCTTCAATCCCATCAGGCATCCCGCCAGGGTGATGGCCGTGCCGAAGCTGGCCGACTTGACCAGCCCGAACCAGATGTCCCTGCCCTCGTAGAACATCCTGAGACCCTTGAAGAACTCCGGGCTGGTGAGATCAAGGAGATTGATGGCGGCGATCCAGCCCGACACGACCCCGCCCGCCACCGCCAGACTGGTGACCACAGGAAACATCAGCGTGCCGGCGATGACCCGGGGGACCACCAGAAACGACAGGGGGTCGTAGGCCAGCGTTTCCAGCGCGTCGACCTGCTCCGTCACCCGCATGGTGCCGATCTCGGCAGCGATGTTGGCGCCGACCCGGCCGGCCAGAGCCATGCCCGTGAGCACCGGCCCCAGTTCCATCATTATGGTCTTGCCGACCAGGGCACCGACGAAATAGGGCGGCACCGCCCCGATGAACAACGTGGCCGACAGCAGCGCCAGCACGATACCGGTGAACAGGGCGATGAACAACGCGATGGGGATGGAATCGACGCCTAGGCGCCGCATCTGGCCGACGACCAGGGGCGCCCAAGTCGGCACATCGGCCAGCGCCCGCCACGCATTGCGGGCGCTGGAACCGACCCGCTCGACCCAGTCGAGGAGTCCGGGGTTGCCCCGGGCCAACAGGTGATCCACAAACGGAAGGTAGGGCGCGGCGAAACCGGTGTAAAGGAGACATCACAACGGTTCCCCTCCTCGGGGTCGGCCGCTACCTTGCCGGAGCGAGCGGCCTCTACCGGTCGGTGTTCCTGCCGGGCCAGAATGCGGCCTCGGGAGCCGACCTGGCGGGCGCGCCACCCCCTCCCCAACACGCTGGAGAGGGCCCTGACGGTGGTGGTGGCCCAGTAGCCCACCGTCCAGCCGCCATGTGGTTGACCGCCAAGGCGTTGCGCCACTTTACCTTGACACGGCCCAGGCACCCCGCTAGCATGTGTCGCTACCGCGGCGTCCGCATTGGCCGGGTCGGTGGCATCCGCGGGGGCGTAGCTCAGTTGGGAGAGCGCGTGAATGGCATTCACGAGGTCAGGGGTTCGATCCCCCTCGCCTCCATCGCGAAGGCGGGATGAGGGGATGGGGCCCGTTGCGTGGTTGGTACGGGCCGACTAGAATCCCTCGTGCTGCGGGAATAGCTCAGTTGGTAGAGCACAACCTTGCCAAGGTTGGGGTCGCGGGTTCGAGTCCCGTTTCCCGCTCTCGCCGGCGACGCCCTCGGGGCGCTCGTTCAGAAATCGACGCGGGGTGGAGCAGTCTGGTAGCTCGCCGGGCTCATAACCCGGAGGTCGTGGGTTCAAATCCCACCCCCGCTATTGTAGGCGGTCAGGCGGTCGGACGGACAGACGGACAGGGCATCAGCCCCGGCCGCCAGACCGTCTGACCGCCTGTCCGACTTTCACGGGCGGTTAGCTCAGCTGGTTAGAGCGCTACGTTGACATCGTAGAGGTCACAAGTTCGAATCTTGTACCGCCCATGACGCACGGCCCCAACGCAAAAAGGATCCCCTCGCGGATCCTTTTTGCATCTTCAAACACCCGGACACGTCAGGCGTCTGCCGCCTCGGCGCCGCGCTCGATGGCTTCGAGCACTCGCTCCTTGAGCGAGGGCGGCAACTGAATGCGGCTGAGTTTGGCTTTGAGATCGGCCAAAACGTCCGCCTCGAATTCGAACACGGAGGCGCACTTGGCGCATTCGACCAAATGGGCCGCCACGGCATCGTGCTCCGCCGGCGAGAGTTCCCGGTCGACATAATCGTTCAACCTCAGGAAGGTCTCGTGGCAGGATAGAGAGTGCTGCACCATGTCAATCCCTCCCTTCCTGGTTGATGACCCCCGCCTCGACCGCTACGTCCCACAGGCGCCGTTGCAGCAGCTTGCGGCCGCGGTGCAACCGGGATCGGACGGTTCCGACCGGAATCTCCAACACGCCGGCAATATCCTGGTAGGCCATATCCTCCTCGAAGTACATAGATGACACCACCCGATACTCTTCCGGCAGGTCGTTGAGCGCCTCGGTGATCTGGTCCGTAGTGATGGTGGTCATGAGCGCCTGTACCGGATCCTTCGTCCGCGTGTAGAGACCTGTGTCCATCGTCCGCTGGTAGAGATAGGCCTCCGGTGTGTCATCCAGGTCGACCTGCTCGCCCTGCCGCTTCTGCCGGCGGTACTTGGAGTAAAAGGCGTTGGTCATGACCCGGAAAAACCACGCCTTGAAATTCGTGCCGGTCTGGAAGGTTCTGAAACCCTTGGCCGCCAGGAAGGCCGCCTCCTGCACCAAGTCTTCGGCGTCGGCCGGATTGCCCGTCAACCGCAGGGCCACGCGGTAGGCGGATTCGAGCAGCGGCGGGAGCAGTTGGTCGAGTGTCGCGGGTTCTT
>SMVY01000137.1 GCA_004357415.1 Gemmatimonadota bacterium | reverse complement strand
GTGGCCTGCAGGATCTCCAAGCGGGTGTCGATGTTGCCGCGAATGGAAACGACGTCGAGATCCGGCCGGGCCCGCAGGAGTTCGGCCCGTCGACGCACGCTGCTGGTGGCGACCGAGGCGCCGATCGGCACCTCCTCCCACCGATACCGGCTGCTGACGAACACATCGGCCGGGTTCTCTCTGGGACCGACGGCTGCTACGGTGATCCCGTCCGGCAACCGGGTCGGCAGGTCCTTGAGCGAGTGCACGGCGGCATCGATACGGCCCTGCAGCAGGGCGTCGTCGAGTTCGCGGGTGAATATGGCGGTCGTCCCAATCTGCTCCAGAGGAACATCCCGGATCACGTCCCCCGTGGTGCGAAGGGTGCACCGTTCAGTGCGGTGGCCTGCATCCGCCAAGGAGGCCTCTACCAGCGCGGTCTGCAACAGCGCCAGGGGGCTCCCCCGAGTGCCGAGCCGGATCAGAGAGCTTTCACCCATTGGTCGAGTGCCTCCTGCAGAATCGCCAGCTCCTTGGGCCCGTGCGCGCTCGAGGTGAACGCCGCTTCGAACGGCGACGGTGGGAGGTACACACCGGCGTCCAGCAGCGTGTGGAAGAATCGGTTGAACGCCGCACGGTCCGTGGCCAGCACGCCCTGGAAATCGGTGACGGGTGATTCCCCGAAGAACGGGGTCAGCATGGTACCGACCCGTTGAACCACCACGGGAATCCCCGCGCGTTCGGCCGCCCGCGATATCGACTCGGCGGCCCGTGCCGCCCACTCGTCGGCGTCGGCCCATGCCTCCGTTGTTTCCAGAACCTCGAGCGTGGCGAGCCCCGCCGCCATGGCCAGCGGATTGCCCGACAGGGTCCCGGCCTGATAGACCGGGCCGCTGGGCGCGATCTGCTCCATCAGATCCCGCCGCCCGCCATACGCCGCCGCCGGGAGGCCCCCACCCAGAACCTTGCCCAGGCACACCAGGTCGGGAACGACGCCATACAATTCCTGGGCCCCCTGGGGATGGACCCGCCAACCGGTCATGACTTCATCGAAAATCAACAGGGCTCCGTTATCGCTCGTCTGGCTGCGGAGCGCTTCGAGGAATCCCGGATTCGGCGGAATGACCCCCATGTTCCCGGCCACCGGTTCCACGATAACCGCGGCGATCTCCTCGGGTCGCCGGCGGAAACAGGCCTCGATTTCCGATGGGTCGTTGTACGGCAGCACCACGGTATCGCGAATGGAGCCTTCGGTCACCCCCGGCGAGTCGGGCAGACTAAGCGTGGCCACCCCAGACCCGGCGGCGGCCAGGAGGTGATCCGCATGGCCGTGGTAGCACCCTTGGAACTTGACGATGGCGGATCGTCCGGTTGCGGCCCGCGCCAGCCGGATGGCGCTCATGGCCGCTTCCGTCCCGGAGTTGACGAAGCGGACCATGTCCACGGCCGGGAAGGTGGCGACCACCTTGGCGGCAAGCTGCACTTCCAGCTCGGTCGGCGCACCGAAGGTGGTGCCACGGCGGACCGCTTCGCTGACGGCGGTAACGACCGCCGGGTGCGCATGCCCCAGGAGCAACGGGCCGAACGACAGTTGCAGGTCGACGTAGCGATGGCCATCGACGTCTTCGAGATACGGGCCATCACCTCTGGCTATGAATCGAGGACTGCCTTCAACGCCGGCAAAAGCCCGCACCGGGCTGTTGACTCCACCGGGCATCAGGCGTTGCGCTTCCAGGAACAGCGCCTGGGACCGTGGCGTCGTCGTCATTCCCGCAGCCTCAGGGCGTGGTAGAGTCCGCACTCAACCACCCGGCCGCGTCCTTGGCGTGATAGGTGACGATGGCGGACGCGCCCGCCCGCCGCATCGATGTCAACGCTTCCAGCACTACGGCCCGTTCGTCGAGCCAGCCTCGCTCAGCCGCGGCTTTCACCATGGCGTATTCTCCGCTCACGTTGTACGTCACCAGCGGCACATCCGTAGCCTGGTGGACGGCGCGCACCACGTCAAGGTACGCCAGTGCCGGTTTCACCATGAGCATGTCGGCGCCCTCGGCCACATCCAATCGCGCTTCGCGCAAGGCCTCCCTCACGTTCGCCGGGTCCATCTGATAGCCCTTGCGATCGCCGAATGACGGAGCGCTGTCTGCGGCGTCCCGGAACGGCCCGTAGAACGCGCTGGCGTACTTGACCGCATAACTCAGTATGGCGCGGGACGAGAACCCTCCGTCGTCCAATGCCGATCGGATAGCCTGGACCATGCCGTCCATCATACCGCTTGGCGCAACCACGTCCGCCCCGGCCGCCGCATGACTGAGAGCCACCTTGCCGAGGATCTCGAGCGTGGCGTCATTGTCGACTTCGTCGTGTCGCAGCACGCCACAGTGGCCATGATCCGTGTACTCGCAACAACAGACATCGGTCATCACGACGGTCTGGGGAACCCGCTCCCGGATGCGTCGGATCGCCCGTTGCACGATGCCGTCCTCGGCGAAGTTCTCGGAACCGATGGCGTCCTTCACCGCCGGAATGCCGAACAGCAGCACCGCCGAAACTCCCACTTCCCGCAACGATTCGATTTCCTGGTCGAGCACTTCGTCGACGGAGAGCTGCGCCACCCCGGGCATCGAGGCAATCGCGCGGCGAACGCCCGATCCATGCACCACGAAGATCGGCTGGATCAAGTCGGCAGCCGACAGGGCCGTTTCACTCACCAGACGGCGCAGCGCCGCCGTCCGACGCAGGCGCCGGGTTCGCTCGGCGGGAAAGCTCATACCGTCGGCACCTAGTTGCGGGAGGTGGACGAGGAGGACATCAACGCCTCGATGGCGTCGACGTCGCGCGGGGCCATTCGAGACAAGACCTCGGAGCCGTTCTCCGTGACCAGGATATCGTCCTCGATACGGATGCCGATACGCTCGGCTGGAAGGTACAGTCCGGGTTCGATGGTCAACACCATCCCCGGCGCCAGGGGAGTCCGATAGTCGCCTACGTCGTGGACGTCCATCCCCAGCCAATGGGAAAGCCCGTGCACGAAGTACTGGGTACAGTCTCCCGGCTCACACAGGTCGCCCGAGTGTTCCTGCAGGTAGCTCCGGGCGATCTGATTGAGCCGGCCCATCGTCGTCCCGGGATACACAGAATCAATCGCCGCCTGCTGAGTGGCCAGCACCAACTGGTACAACTCCCGCTGCCGCTCGCTGAACCGGCCGGACACCGGTGCCGTTCGGGTGATGTCCGCCGTGTAATAGCCGAACTCGGCCCCGATGTCCATGATGATCAAGTCCCCTGCGTCGAGGGGGCCACGGCTCTCGTCGTAGTGCAACGTGGTCGAATTGACACCGGCACCGACGATGCTGGGAAAACCAACCCGTTCCGCCCCATTGCGCCGGAAGACGTACTCGATGATGGCTTCGATCTGGTATTCCCACATGCCGGGCTGCACGGCCGCCATCGCCTCGCGCTGAGCCTCCGCGGTGATGTCGATCGCCCGGCGCAAGCGACGCAGCTCGTCGTCATCCTTGATCAGCCGTTGCTGGGCGATCAGGTGCCCGAGATCATGCACCGTGAGCGGGCGTCCCGTGCGACGAAACACCAATTCACGGACCAGTTCCGACTCCGCTTCGGGTCTTCCGGGACCCCGGCGCACGAACACACCACCGGTCCACGCCGGTGACCGGCTGCCGAACACCAGTCTGTTGATGCCCCACTCGGCGCCGTTTGCCGGAAGAACAGTATCGATTCCAGTCAGTCCCGCGGCCTCCGGGCCGGGGCCGAGCTTGGGACCGGTCCACCGCTCGCGGGCGGTGTCCCGTTCGGGCAGAAACAACCTGGCCTCACGGCTGCCGTCTTCGCCGGCGATCAGCACCAGCCACGAGTCTGGTGTTTCCAGACCGGTCAGATAGAAGAAGTCGTTGTCCTGCCGGAAGTCGCTGTCTTGCGGATGCGGACCGTGCGGCTCGATGCTGCGAACCGCCGCGGAACCGAGGACGGCAACGCCGGTGCCCATGGCCTCCATGACCTTGGCCCGGCGGGCCTGCAATGTCTCCGGCGGTACCGCGCCGGCCGGAGAACCTGCCTGCGCCTCCAGAACACCCGCAAGGCAAACCACAGCCAGCAACACAGAGTACCCGTGGGAAAACTCGACCCGCATACATCCTCCAATTAGCCTGTACCGCCTTACCGCCCTACCGCCCATTACCGCCTGTTCCCGCCCCAATCACCAAGTCGAACGCCACCGCGTCTTCCACACGATAAGAGTAGTGCCACCACTCCTTATCGTAGTTCTGAAAGCCCACCGCCTCCAATGCCTCCTTCAACCGCAGCCGGCGTTCGAGAATCTCGCCCGCGGCGTTCATGGTATGCGCGTCCTCGGTGAAGGTGTCGTACGGCGTGCCCATGTCCAGCTCGCGACCGGTCTCCAGGTCGATGAGCGTAACATCGACCGCAATGCCAAGGTTGTGCCGGCTCAGGCGCCCGATGTAACCGTCGTCGAGCAGGTCGACGCGCCCGCTGGCCTCCGCCCAATCGACCATGGCGAGGGTGGCGCGCACCGGCCGGTAACCGTCGAACACGCGAAGCCCCAACCCCTCGGACTCCAGGTCGGCTTGGGCTCGCGCCAGAGATACAGCCACCTCCCGATGCAGCAGGATCCGGCGCGCTTCATAGCCTGGGAGCACCGCCCCAGTGAAATTCCGCTCCGTGGCGTAACTGGGATAGATCTGAAACGTCTCGTCAAGTTCGGTGATGTCGATCAGGACCGCGGCGGCCAGTGAGTCCGACCCAATAACCCTGGGCGGCTCTTGCTCCTGAGAGGCGGTGCACCCCATGAGGGCGATACCGACCGCTACGGGGTACCGCCATCTGCTACCGAGCTTCATGGAATCCTCCTAAACATGGGGCGCCGGCAGTGCCACCAGAATGGCGGTCGCGACCAGCAGGAGAGCGCCCACCAGCAGTTCCAGCCGGGCCGACTGAAACAGCCGGCCGGCCGAGCCCGGCGTGCCCAACCGGGGACGGAGCCGGCGCCAGTTGTAGACGCCCAGGAGCGCCGTCAAACCGAGCAGGCCGATCTTGACCAAGAGGGTACGTCCGTAAGCCGTTTGCCATAACCCCGCCCACGACCCCACGTAGCTCACCGACAACACGGTCCCCATCACCACCGCCCCCGCTACACCCACCATGGCCACCGGCGAGAATACCGCAATCAGGTCGGCCACGGTACGCTCGCGCCTCTCGGCGTCGGCTCCCGCGCCGAACACCACCAGCACCAGGAGCAACAGCGAACCCAGCCAAGTTGCACCTGCCAGCACGTGGAGAGCCTGGAGCGGCAAGGTAATGCTCCAGTGCCACGAAGCAGCCAACGCGTGTCCCGTCAGGGGGAGCGTCACCGCCGTGGCGATGGCGCCGGCCACGGCCACGGGCCCTCCCCCCGGTGCTCCCCGTCGGGCGAGGGCGAACCCCACAGCCGCGCTCAGCCCGGCGCCGACCTGGATGAGCCACCTCTCCCCCCAGCCGGTATCGAACACGATGGTGCCGAAGTCGGCCAGGGTGAGCGGGTCGCCCGGGAACAGAAAGGCCACGACCTGGGCATAGAGCCGGCCGGCCGCGGCCAGGAGAAACATGACAGACCCGATCAACCCCCAGCGGAGACCCGCGCGCCGGTACCATGCCTCGAGCTCGTCGCTGGGAGTGCCCGAGCGGCGAAACGCCCGTCTGGTGATGGCCCCAAAGGTCACCGACCCGACCATGAGCATGATCGCCAGGTAGGTCAGCCAGCGACTCAGGGTCCCGGCATCGACCAGCGGGGCGGAATCTTCGTCCTGCACCACCCACGCGGTGTGGGGCAGGTCCACGGCAACCGTGGGGAACGGAACGGTCGCGGTGGCCGCGCTTCCAGTGACGAGGGGAGGTGGAGGGAGAGCGGAGAGCGCCCGGCCCGGAAACACGAGTGCCCCGGCCACGACGACCAGGGCTAGGCGCATCCGGCGGGCCGGCCTGTGGCCTTGTCGGCTACTGGTCGGCGGGCTCGCCGGGTTCGTCGGTCGGAGTGGGCGAGTACGTAAAGGCATATTCACCGCGCACCTTGTGGCCGTCGGGAGACGCCGTCTGCCAGGTGACCGAGTAGGTTCCCTCGGGCAACGAATCGATAATGGCCAGCTTCACTGACTTGACGTCGTCGGTGGCAACGGCCTTGGCGACCTTTACGGTCACGTCTTCAGGACCGAGCAGCCGCACTTTGGTCAAGGCCAACTCGGGAACCTGAGAGAACCACAGCTGGATGTCGGCCGGAGCTTGGTGGACCACCTGGTCCTCGGCCGGGAAACTCTTGACCAGCCGCATGTGGAGGGCAAAGCCGGCCAGGCCGGCGATGGAGACCAGAGCCAGGGTGGCACCGAGTAGCCTCCGCGGGCGATATACCTGCATGGATTTCCTCGAAGTCTGATGTGGTACCGCCCGCCGCCGCTCGCGACCGGCACCCCGTGCCGGGAGCTAAATCTAGTCCCGGTATCGGGTTGGGGCAACGGACGGTGCCGGGGGCCCGCACGTCACACTAGCCCCGAAGATGATTTTGTTACATTAATAAGAGAACACGATAGGGCCACCGTAGGCTACCTGACGGCGTACGGTGGTCCTTCCTTGATACCGGATCACCGATGATCAGAGAGATGCAGGAAAAGCTGGGCAAGGAGTTCGAAGCGCTCAGCCACGAACTCACCGTCACCCTCCCCAAGGCGATCGCCCAGGCCGTCGAATTGGGGGACTTGCGGGAGAATTCCGAGTACAAGGCGGCCCTGGAACGGCAGCAGTTCGTCCAGGCACGCCTGGGCCAACTGCAGAACCGAATGCAGCAGCTAAACGAGCTGGCCCACATGGAGGCGCCACGGGACCGGGTGGGCCTGGGGACCAGCGTCACCGTGATCGACATCGAGACCGACGAGGAGGAGACCTTCATGGTGGTGTTGTCCGAGATGATGGACGTTG
>SMVY01000136.1 GCA_004357415.1 Gemmatimonadota bacterium | reverse complement strand
TAGTTGATCGAGCCGTTCAGGAGCGCCATGTCCAACTCGGCCGGGCTCCCGAAGTAGCGCGCGTCATGCCACAACTCTTCCTTGATTTTGTCCTTGGCGTCGCCTTCCTGGCCGCTCAGCTTCTCTTCGAACCCCGGCTGGTACTTGGTCAGGTAGTACGATCCGAGCACCATGTCCTGTGACGGTTCGGTCACCGGACGGCCATCGGACGGCTTGAGGATGTTGTTGGACGAAATCATCAACACCCGGCATTCGAGTTGCGCCTCGAACGACAGCGGCACGTGGACCGCCATCTGGTCGCCGTCGAAGTCGGCATTGAACGCGGCGCACACCAGCGGGTGGATGCGGATCGCCTTCCCCTCGACCAGGACCGGCTCGAACGCCTGAATCCCCAAGCGGTGGAGCGTGGGGGCCCGGTTGAGCAACACCGGGTGGTCCTGGATGATCTCTTCCAGAATCTCGTAGACTTCCTCCGACTCGCCCTCCACGATCTTCTTGGCCCGCTTGACGGTCTCGGCGATGCCCTTGTCGACCAACTTGTGGATAATGAAGGGCTTGAACAACTCCACCGCCATCGCCTTGGGCAGACCGCACTGGTGCAAGCGCAACTCCGGCCCCACCACGATCACCGACCGCCCCGAGTAATCCACCCTCTTGCCGAGGAGGTTCTGGCGGAACCGGCCCTGCTTGCCCTTGAGCATGTCCGACAGGGACTTGAGCGGGCGCTTGCCGCGACCGCGGATGGCCTTGGACCGCCGGCCATTGTCGAACAACGCGTCGACGGCCTCCTGCAGCATGCGCTTCTCGTTCCGCAGGATCACTTCCGGCGCTCGGTGCAGGATCAGCTTCTGCAGCCGGTTGTTCCGGTTGATGACCCGGCGATACAGGTCGTTCAGGTCGCTGGTGGCGAACCGTCCGCCATCCAGCGGCACCAGCGGCCGGAGATCGGGCGGAATGACGGGGACCACGTCGAGAATCATCCACGCCGGATCGTTGGGCGCTTCGCCCGAGTCACCGGAATTGAGAAACGCGTCCACAATCTTGAGCCGCTTGAGCGTTTGCTTCTTGCGATGCTGGCTGGTCTCGGTGGCCACCTTGGCACGGAGCTCCACGGACAGCTTCTTGATATCCAGCGCGTTGAGCAGCTCCCGGATGGCCGGGGCACCGATCTCGGCGTGGAATGCGTCGTCGCCTTCTTCCTTGGCCTTCTGCTTGAGCTCGAGATAAGTGTCTTCGTCGAGCAACTGGAGTTCGGTCAGATCTTTCTGTGCTTTCTTCTTGTCCGAATCGGCCGCATCTTTATCGGCAGGATCCTTCTGTTTACCCGGATTGATGACGATGTAGTTGGAGTAGTAGAGGACCCGCTCGAGATCCCGCAAGGTGATCCCCAACAAGTTCCCCATCGGCGACGGCAACGTCTTGAAGAACCAGATGTGCGCCACCGGCACGCTGAGCTCGATGTGCCCCATCCGTTCGCGGCGCACCTTGCTGAGCGTGACCTCCACGCCACAGCGGTCGCAAATGACACCCCGATAGCGGATGCGTTTGTACTTGCCGCAGTGGCATTCCCAGTCCTTGACCGGACCGAAGATCTTCTCGCAGAACAAGCCGTCCTTCTCGGGCTTGAAGGAGCGATAGTTGATCGTCTCCGGCTTGACCACCTCGCCCCAGGACCACCAGCTACGCTGGCCCTGCAGTTCGCGCCGCTCGCGTTCCTTGCGGTCGCGGGGGCCCCTGATCTCCTCGGGCGAGGCAATCCGGATAGTGATAAAGTCGAAGTTGGAGCTCTTGGGCTCCCGTCCGCTGCGAAAATCAATCATTGTTTCCTCTACTCGTCGCCGTCTGGGGTCGTCCCAAGGACCACCTTGAGCCCCAAGGCCTGCAGTTCCTTCACCAGCACGTTGAAGGACTCGGGGGTGCCCGGTTCGGACATGTTGTTCCCTTTGACGATCGCCTCATACACCTTGCTGCGTCCGCTTACGTCGTCCGACTTGACGGTGAGCATCTCCTGCAGGGTATGCGCTGCGCCGTAAGCCTCGAGCGCCCACACCTCCATCTCCCCGAAGCGCTGGCCGCCGAACTGGGCCTTGCCCGCCAGCGGTTGCTGTGTCACCAGCGAGTATGGGCCTATGGACCGTGCGTGGATCTTGTCGTCCACCAAGTGGCTCAGCTTGAGCATGTAGATCTGGCCCACGGTGACGTCGCTGTCAAACTCCTCGCCCGTGCGGCCATCCCGCAACCGGGCCTTGCCGAACGGCGTGAGGCCGGCGATGGCCAGCAGTTCCTCGACGGCCGGCCCCAGCGGGGCGTCCTTGTCCGTCAGCAACTGGGCCAGTGCCGGCTTGTTCATGGCCTCGATGATTTCCTCGTCCGTGGCCGCCTCGGCCTTGGCCATGGCCTTGAGCGCCTTGGCGTCGCCCTTCTGGCTGGGACGGTCCTCGTCCTCGATCAGCGCCCGGAACGCCGCCGTCTCCTGGACGCGCTGGCTCCTCGCTCGCTCGATCAGCTCCTCGGTGGCTGCCTTGACGAAGGCGCGGGTCGCCTTGTAGAGGGCACGCGATTCGGCGCTCACCCCACGCGAACCCAGCAGCTCGAGACTGACCTCCTCCATGGTGCTGGCTTCCCCACGCGGTGCCACACGCTTGAGGTCGTCCACCACCGCGTTGATCGTCGCCTCGTCGGTCTCGGGCGCCTGACACCGGAGCCCGAGCGACTGCCCGGCCCAGCGCAACCCGGCCAACCGAAGGAGGGTGCCAAGTTCGGCCTCGTTGGCGCCTCGGAAGACCGGGGTCTTGGCCTCGAAACCGAGGATGCTGGCGCACCAGCCAAGGTGCGTCTCGAGAATCTGTCCCACGTTCATCCGACTGGGGACACCCAATGGATTGAGCACGATGTCGACCGGAGTTCCATCGGGGAGGTACGGCATGTCCTCCTCGGGGACTATACGGGCCACGATGCCCTTGTTCCCGTGGCGGCCGGCCATCTTGTCGCCGACGGACACTTTGCGCTTCTCTGCCACGTAGACCTTCACCAGCTGGATGACGCCCGGGGGCAACTCATCCGGCTGGAGGATCTTGTCGATCTGGTCCTCGGACTTCTCTTCGATCTTGGCGCGCTCGACGGCGGCCGCGTCGATCGTGGCCCGCAGCCGGTCGTTGGCCGCCGCCTTGACCACACGCAGCGTCTTGAGGTCTACCTCGTTGAGGTCGATCTCCGCCATCTTGGCCGGCGTCAGCTTGGTGCCCGGCTCGAGGAAGGCCTCGACCGTCCCGGCCTTGAGCATCATGGCCACTTCCTGTCCGACCAGCAGGTGTTCGATCTCCTCCCTCATGGCCTGGTTGACCCGCCCCTTCTCGTCGTTCTCGACACGGCGCACCTCACCAATGCGTTCGCCACGATCCTTCTCGACCACCTGATCTTCGATTCGGCTGAAGATCAGGACGTCGATCACGACACCCTTCATGCTGGGCGGCACCTTGAGGGACGAGTCCTTCACGTCCTTGGCCTTTTCACCGAAGATCGCGGTGAGCAGTTTCTCTTCCGGCGACAGCTCGGTTTCGCCCTTGGGCGTAATCTTACCGACCAGGATGTCGCCCGACTTGACGTGGGCGCCGATGCGCACGATGCCCCGCTCATCGAGATCGACCAACGCCTCGTCGGAGACGTTGGGGATTTCGCGAGTGATCTCCTCCTTGCCGCGCTTGGTGTCGCGCACGTGCAGCTCCAGCTCCTGAATATGGATGGAGCTGTAGACGTCGTCCTTGACCAGCCGCTCCGACAGGACGATGGCGTCCTCGAAGTTGTGCCCGTACCACGGCATGAACGCCACCAGCACGTTGCTGCCCAACGCCAGCTCGCCGTACTCCGTGGCGGGGCCGTCGGCGATGATCTGCTCGGCCTCGACCTTGTCGCCCACCTGCACCAGCGGCCGCTGGTTGATGGCGGTGTCCTGGTTGGTGCGCCAGAACTTGCGGACCCGATAGCGGTCGTGCTGCGTCAGCCTCGCGAGCGGCGCGTCGTCCTTGGACAGGTCGCCCCCGGCGTCGATGATGATCTCGGAGGCCGTCACCCGGGTGACCGTGCCGCCGCGGCGAGCGACGATCACGGCGCCGGAGTCGCGAGCCACTTTTTCTTCCAGTCCGGTGCCCACCAGCGGGGCTTGGGGGAACAGCAACGGCACCGACTGCCGCTGCATGTTGGAACCCATCAGCGCGCGGTTGGCGTCGTCGTGCTCGAGAAAGGGAATCAGGGCCGCGGCAATGGAGACCAACTGTTCCGGCGCCACGTCCATGTAGTCGATCCGGGACGGCTTGAGCAGCGGGTAGTCGTCACCCCGGCGGCACAGCACCAGGTCTTCGGTGAACGTGCTGTCCGGGTCCAGCTCGGCGTTGGCCTGAGCCACGTTGACGTCTTCCTCGTCGCTGGCCGACAACCAGTGGATCTCTTTGGTAACGACCCCGTTCTTGACGACACGGTACGGTGTCTCGATGAAACCGAGGTCGTTGATCCGGGCGTAGGTCGAGAGCGATGTAATGAGGCCGATGTTGGGCCCTTCAGGCGTCTCGATGGGACACATTCTGCCATACTGCGAGTAGTGCACGTCACGTACTTCGAAGCCGGCGCGCTCCCGCGTCAGGCCGCCCGGACCCAGCGCCGACAGCCGGCGCTTGTTGGTCATCTCGGCCAGCGGGTTGGTCTGATCCATGAACTGCGACAACTGCGAGGAGCCGAAGAATGCCTGGATCACGGCCGAGACCGTCCGGGCGTTGACCAGGTCGTCCAGCGAGATTTTCTCGGGATCGCTGTTGATGCTCATGCGCTCCTTGACCAGCCGCGCCATACGCGAGAGCCCCACGGAGAACTGATTGGCGATCAGCTCGCCCACCGACCGAATCCGACGATTGCCGAGGTGGTCGATGTCGTCCGTGTGCCCGCGGCCGTCGCTCAGCTGGATCAGATAGCTGATGATGGCGATGAAATCTTCTTCCGTCAGCACCGTGTGGTTTGCCGGCGAGGACGTCTTCAGTCGCTGGTTGATCTTGTAACGACCTACCCGGCCGAGATCGTAGCGCTTCGGGTTGAAGAACAGGCGCTTGAGCGCTTCACGCGCGGTCTCCAGGTTGGGCGCCTCGCCGGGACGCAGGAGCGAGTAGATCTGCTCCAACGCCTC
>SMVY01000135.1 GCA_004357415.1 Gemmatimonadota bacterium | reverse complement strand
GGTCCAGTCGGTGGTGAACGGCGTCCGCTTGTGGCAGTTCCTCCAGCCACCGCCGCAACCGGATCAGGCGGCTCCCGAAATGTCGATGACCACCTTGCCGAAGTGATCGGCGGCCTGTAGCCGTTCGAAGGCCCGGGCGCCCTGCTCGAGCGGGAAGGTACTATCGACCACCGGCCACAGTTTCCCCTCGGCCGCCAGGCGCACGACCTCCCGATACTCACGATTGCTCCCCATGGTCGACCCCATGATGTCGTACTGAAACCAGAACAGCCGGCGTATGTCGGTCGACACCTTGGACCCCGTCGTTCCCCCGCAGGTCACCAGCCGCCCGCGCGGCGCCAGGCACCGGAGCGACCGCTCCCAGGTGGCCTCGCCGACACTGTCCAGTACCAGATCGACTCCCCGCTTGCCGGTGAGCCCGCGGACTTCCTTTACCACGTCCACGTCGTCGTGGTTCAGCAGGTGATCGGCTCCCAGTTCCGCCGCCCGGGCCAGTTTGTCGTCCGACGAGCTGGTGACGATGGTCCGCGCCCCGTGGAGTCGGGCGATTTGCAACGCTGCTTGGGCCACACCACCACCTATCCCCCAGATCAGCATCGTCTCGCCGGGGGCCAGCCGGCCGCGCGTGGTGAGCAGGCGCCAAGCGGTAAGGGTGACCAGGGAGAAGGCGGCCGCCTGATCCCAGGGCATGCCGTCGGGGACGGGGGCGCAGTTCCTGGCCGGCACCACGACGTACTCCGCGGCGGTACCTGAGAGGTGCTCACCCAGGAGTCGGTATTCGACGCACAGCGAGTGCTCGCCGGCCCGGCACATGCGGCACCGGTAGCAGGAGACGCCCGGATTGATCATGACCCGGTCGCCGACGCCGAGGTGATTGACGGCGGCCCCGACCTCGGCGACGACTCCGGCGCCATCGCCCACCATCACGTGGGGGAAGCTGTGTTCGACCCCGGGAAGTCCCCGGAGCACCCAGAGGTCCAGGTGGTTCAACGCCGCCCGGTGCATCCGCAGGAGCACGTGGTCCGGTTCGGTGAGACGGGGTTGGGGAATATCGTCGACGGCGAGATGTTCGATCCCGCCATATGCCTTGAGGACCAAAGCCTTCATGTAGCAATACGGGGTTGGGGCTTAGAACGACGGATTGGTCACTCGCGTTTCGGGTGCCAGCGGCACGGCGAGCGCCGTCGACTCGCTGGTGGCGAGATCGACCAGCAACACCTCGGTTGGAGTCTTGCCGCCGCGTGTGGTGGACTCTATCACCACCACCAGGAAACGTCCATCCCTCGACACCGCAAATTCCCGAATGGCGCCGTTCGACGTCACCAAGGGCAGCCGTACGTCACGCTGCCGATCCCAGCGCACCAGCGCCGTGGCACGGGTGCCGATCCGCACCACTGCCGCCAGGTCGCCGTTGGGAAAGAAGCGGGGCGACCGTACCACTTGGCCCGGCTCAGCCAACCGCGCCGGGCGGACGTTCTGCCCGTCGCGGCTCATCAGGTACACCCGCTCGTCGTTGCCGCGTCCGCTAACGAAGGCCACGGTCCCACCGTCGAACGAGAGCGCCGGGGAGTGGCTGGGCGCATCGCCATGGGTCAGTTGGTCCACCGCGGTGCCGTCCGCCGACATTTCGAAAATCTGCGGTCTGCCGGTGCGGGTGCTGGTGAACACAATCTTGGCGCCATCGGGCGACCACACCGGTTGCGTGTGGTGCCCCTCGGCGTCGGTCAACCGCTGGAGTGCGCTCCCGTCGGGCGCCATGCGGTAGACGTCGTACAATCCCCTCGCATCCGAGGCGAAGGCGATGGCGTGGTAACTCGGCGAGCGCACCGGGTAGAGATTGGTGGCCGAGTCGAGCAACACCGGCTCGATCGAACCCCCGTCCAGACTCATCTGGTAGAGCCCGGCGCCGGCTCCCAAGCGGCCTCTAGCCGACAGGAGCAAATCGCCGACGACCGTCACGGCGGCCGCGGCACTGTCACCGCCCGGTCCGGTGACGGTGATGGTGGCGGTTCCCCAGCCAACGCCGCGGATCGTCCCAGTCGAATCGACCGTAGCCACGGCCGGGTTGGCGGAGGACCACCGTCCGGCCGACAGAGTCCGGAACAGTTCACCGCTGGCGTTCAGCATGACTGCGTCCAATGACCGTGACTCGCCCGTTACCATGGTGACCATGGACGGCGTGATTGCCAGGTGGAGCGAGGTGACCACGATACGCCACTTGAGATCCGCCAACCCCTGAACGGAAGCGATCAGGTCCGTCGTTCCGGGAGCCAGGGCGCGTAGAGCCCCGCTCAAGACGTCGAACTGGGCCACCGCCGAATCGGACAGGGACCACGTTGCCAGAGTGGCCGCGGCATATGTCGCCCCCAACGGACGCACACTGAAACGGCGTGATTGGCCCACTGAAAGTTCCACCGGATCGGGGCTGGGCGGCGGCGACACGACAACTTGGCGAACAGGCGCCGTGGAGGCCGCTGGCGCTCCACCATCCGAGGTATCTCGCTGGGACAGGGTATCGCTAGGGAGAGCCTCGATCCCTGCAACCGGACTCACTCCTCCAGCGGAGCCCTCGCTGACGGCCACGCGTACCATTGCCGTCCCGCGACCGGCGGTGATGACCAACGTGGCCACACCCGGCGCCATGCCGGTAACCGTGCCGTCGGGTTCCACCTTGGCGACGAGCGCATTGGAGGTCCCCAGTCTGATTACCGGATGGTCCGCGATGTTGCCGCTGGCGTCGAAAGCGGTGAAGAACAAGCGCTGGCGCTGTCCCACCGCCAGTGACAGCACCTCGGGGGAGACTTGAACTTCGACGACTTCCTGCACCTGAGCGGAGCCAGGAACAGTACCAAGGCACACTGCCACCGTGAGAGAGGACCAAGTGGAGCGGAAGGGAAACGGTGGCATGATGCCGGTGAAAGAAGGCAAAGTGTGGGCCACGTCACAAAAATCCATAAGTACTTGCCATACAAGTAGTTACACTTTCAATTCTTGGCCCCACAGGGGCAAGTTGCGAAATAGTTCTCGGGTTCGCCGTTCGGGACCGAATCGGTTAAGATCCTGTTGGGAAACGCCTTGCCAGCGTGCAATCTGGTGCAGCCAAGGATCCAGGCTCGAGACCAGTGTCTAACGCCTTGCACAGGCTAAGTTTGGTTGCATGTTATAGGCGCTTTCCCACACCAGATACTTTTCCGGGATTGCCCCAAAACCTGCGGCGGGTATCGCCGCCGTACACTGTGGTGGAGGATGTAGACAATGGCCGAGCAGAACGATACGGAAACGGGTTGGTCCGGCTCAGGGTGGATGGACCCAATGCCACTGGCGCGCGAGCCCACTCCGGCCGCACCGGAGCCGGCTGCCCCCGAAGCCAAGCCGGCGCCGACCTCGAAGGCGCCCAAGAAGGCCGCGCCCCGGAAACCGGCAGCCAAGAAGAAGCCCACCACCAAACCGGTCAAGCGATCCGCCGAGAAGGCAGTGAAGAAGGCCGGCAAGGAAATGGAGAAGGTGGCTAAGAAAGTGGAGAAGGCCTTGAAGAAGACCGGCAAGAAAGTGAAGAAGGCTGCCAAGAAGGCCCGGAAGACAGCCGCCAAGAAGGGTAAGGCCCTGAAGAAGAAGGCTGTAGCCAAGCGCAAGGCTACCAAGCGGACCGTTGCCAGGAAGGGCAGAGCCGCCAAGAAGGTCGCCAGAAAGACGGCCAAGAAGGCCAAGAGGCAGACAAAGAAGACAGTCCGCAGGGCCCAGAAGGCCGCACGGGCCACGGCTCGGAAGACCACACGCCGGGTCAAGAAGGCGGCCAAGCGCGCCACCAAGAAGGCAAAGCGGGCGACCAGAAAGAAATAGACCGGCCCGGATGCTAACGAGGCGCTGGCACCACGGTGGCGGCGCCTCGTTTTCATATCTGGAACCGTACTCGAATCAGGAACGGCACATGGCACGCGGACTGGGAATGTTGAGTAGACGGTTGGTGACGTTGGCAGCCATCCTCACTGCCGCGTGTGCCAGCGACGACGCCAATCGGATCGTGCTCCTTGGGGCCACTGTGATCGACGGCGCCGGCGGGGCTCCGATCCACAATGCGGTGGTAGTGATCAACGGGTCGTCGATCGAAGCCATCGGGCCCGCCGGCGAAGTACCGGTACCGGGAGGGGCGCAGGAAATCGACCTGACCGGGCGCTGGATCATTCCAGGACTGATCGACGCCGACGCCCGCGCCGAATCCTGGGCAATGACTCGGTTCTTGGCCTACGGGATCACGGCGATTCGAGATCTCCGCAGCGACACAGAGTCGGTGATGGCCATCTCCCAGCTGACCGAGCGGAAAGAGGTGTCCGGTCCCCGCATTTACTTCACCGGAACACCGGTGGGCGACCCGCAGTCGGGCGCCGCGCTCAGCGCCAGGGACGCCCGGCGGGTGGTGGACGGCAACTCCGTCGCCGGGGTGGACTATATCGGGGTTGCCGAAGGGGTGACCCTCACTGTGCTGCGGGCAGTGGTGGACGAATCGCGGTCATTCCAACTGCCGGTGGTGGCGTCGCTGGGCCTGATGGATGCGGTGACGGCGGCGGATGCGGGTGTGCGCTCGATCGTAGGATTGAGCGGTGTGCCCCAAGCGGCGGCCGGCTCATCCGCTCCCTTTTACGCGGCTTTCCGGCAGGGATTCTATCGAGGTTGGGGGTACGCCGAGAGGAGTTGGAGCCGTCTTCGGGCGGGAACCCTGGACCGCATCGCCGGCCAGTTGGCGGACGCCAACGTGTCTCTCACCCCAACGCTGATCATGCATGAGACGGCCGCCAACCTGGATGATCCCAGTCAGTTGGAGCGTCCGGCACCGGGCGCCATCCCGGCCGAAGTCGCCTCGGGGTGGGATAGCCGGGCGCTTCTCCGCGAGCGGGCGTGGTCAGCGCGGGACTTGCGAGCGTTCCGCCAAGGCCGTCCGGTGCAAGACCGGTTCGTCGCTCAGTTCAAGTCCCGCGGCGGAGTCGTCGCCGTGGGGTCCGGGTCGCCGGCGCCGTACTTGGTGCCGGGAGCGAGCCTCCACTCCGAGCTGCAGCTCCTGGTACGCGCCGGATTCACCCCGATGGACGCGCTCATGGCGGCCACATCGGGCAATGCCGCGGTGCTGGAAGCCGATTCACTCGGGATCCTCATGCCGGGCCGGGTAGCTGACCTTATCATCCTCACCGCGGACCCGCTGCAGGACATCCGGAATACCCGCGCCATCGAGAGCGTAATGGTGCGCGGGGAACTCCTGCTGGCCGAGGCTGTCCGGGCAGGCTGGTCCAGCCCGTGACATTTCCGGTCTAGCTGAGCGGCCGATTAGGCAGTAACCTTTCGGGAGATGGATTGCGGCGGCCGGTGCCGTCGAGACACCGCACGAGGCCTATGGTAACCACCGTCAAACAGGAAATCCCTGGATTGAGCAACGGGATCGGGCGTTTGTCCGGGTTCTTCGAGAACCGGACCACGCGCCCCGGTCTCTTGGCGCGCCGTGCGCTCGGCCGGTTGACGGACTCGGATCACGGACTGCGCGATCGGCTGATCAGGGAAATGCGCGGCGAAACGCGACTCGACGGGAGTTTCGGGGGTGCGGCGGTTCCCACCATCTGGCGGGTCATCGAGTTGATGGAGCTGGGCCACCATGACGATCAGGCCGGTGTCATTCGCGTCATTGGCTGGGTCCTAAACCTTCAGGAACAGCCCGGCGCGTTCGGGGAGGGATGTACCGACCAGCGCCATAGGAACAAGGTGTGCGAGCACTTCATTGGCGGGTTCTTCTCCGCTGCTCCGCCCAACGAGCGGTTGTCACCGGTGTCGCTCCCCAGCGGCAAGGTCTTTCGTTCGGAGGGTGCGGCGCGATTCGCCATCAGTTGCCTGGCACTACGCGCCGCCTTGATGGCCGGGAACGAGAGTCGGCCGGCGATCCAGCGGCACCTGGAGAGCCTGGCGGTGTTGCGGGAAACTTGGACCTCCTGGGACGGCTATTTTACTCCGGACGCGATCGTGTCGGCCCTCGGCGCCCTGGCCGTTGCCCCCCCTCCCTTCAGAGACCTCCTCCCCGACCTGACCGGCTTCATTGCCCAACATCAGAGCGCCGACGGCACCTGGCCCGATGCCGACCTGTTCCACGTTCTCGACGCGCTGGTGGCTGCGGGAACCCTCAGCGCCAAACTGGCGGTGTGCCAGGCGGTGCCGGCGTTGCTCGAACACCAGCGCGCCGACGGCGGCTTCGGCTCTACGGCCCCGGAGGAACGCGCTCTGATCGGACTGCGGGCCTTGTTGTGGGCCCGCACCAGAGGATAACCATTCCTACATGAACGAACACGCCGACCAGCGCCCGAAGATTCGGCTCACCACCCTGGCTCACGGCGCAGGTTGAGCGAGTAAGCTCGGCGCTGCCGAATTGACGCAGGTTCTGCGTCACCTGCCAGTGGTCGAGGACCCGCGCGTCCTCGTTGAGGCTACATCGCGAGACGATGCCGCCGTATTTCGCATATCCGATGATCGCGCCCTGGTGGCCACAACCGACTTCTTCACGCCCATCGTCGACGACCCCTTTGCCTGGGGCGCCATCGCCTGCGCCAATGCGCTGAGCGACGTCTACGCCATGGGTGGAACGCCGCTGTTTGCGCTGAACCTTGTGGGCTGGCCGCGCGATACGCTCCCGCTCAGCATGCTGGGCGAGGTGCTGGACGGCGCGGCCGCGGTCGCGGGCGAGGCGGGTTGTCTGATCCTGGGCGGGCACTCGGTCGACGACCCGGAGCCGAAATACGGCCTCGCTGTCATCGGCGAAGTACATCCTGACCGGATGATGACGACCGCCGCCGGCCGCTCCGGCGACGAGTTGATCCTGACCAAGCCTCTCGGCACCGGCATCCTGACGACGGCACTCAAGCAGGGCCGCCTCGACGAGGCGGAACTGGCCGAGGCAACCGAGATCATGCGCGGCCTCAACGCTGGAGCGTCGCGTGTCGCCGTGGCTCATGGCGTCCGCGCGGCAACTGACGTCACGGGGTTCGGGCTGTTGGGGCACCTGGGCAATATCCTCGAACAAAGCGGCTTGGCGGCGGAGGTCGGGTACGAAAACCTCCCGGTGATGGCGAACGTCGTTGCCCTGGCCGCCGAGGGGGTCGTGCCCGGAGGCACCCGGCGGAATCTGCTGGCGGCGGATCAAGTTACCTGGCAAGACATCGACGAGGCCGAGCGCCTGGTGTGTGCCGATGCCCAAACCTCGGGCGGCTTGCTGCTCGCCGTCTCTCCGGGGGCCGTGGATGAACTGATGGCCGGACTGGCGGAGGCCGGGACGTTCGCCGCGGCACGAATTGGGCGGCTGGTGGACGGACCGCCGGGCGCCGTGGATATTCGCCGTCGATACCCGTTCGCCGAGTGAGTATCCGATGGTCGGCCGAGCGCTACGATCAGCTCGAATCGGCGGCACGCCGCGGCAAGCGAGTGGCCCTGGTTCGGCGGGGTACCGAGTACATCGTGATCGCGGTCGCGGTCCGATCGGAGGATTCTATGGAGTCTCTTATCGGACGGTTGCCGATGACCGGGGAAGAGTTGGCGTTCGTACTCAACGACCTGGAAAGTTTCCAGGTTCTCGAGTAACCCCGACGGACGCCCTGCGCCTTTTCGCCGGCCGGATCGAGGCTATCTTTACCACACGACGCATCCCTCTAGGCAACCCACCACCACCTGACCGGCTCCGGCGCGATGACGGCCTCTTCCCCAATTGCGGTTGTGCATCTCGACGAGAGTTGTCTCGGCAATGGCCGCGAGGGACAAACCCCTGGGGGCACCGGTGGGCTGATCGAGGTGCGAACGGCTACCGGGGTGGAACGGCGAGACATTTATTTGCACCACCCGGACACAACGAACAACCGCATGGCGCTGGAAGGAGCCATCGCCACGCTCGACGTCCTGGCCCGCAAGAGCCATCGTTTCCAGGTCGTCATCGTGTCGGACTCCCAGTATCTCATTCGTGGCATGCGCGAGTGGGTGCCAAACTGGAAGGCGAGGAACTGGCGACGGAAGACCGGCGCCATAGAAAACCTCGAGTTGTGGCAGCGCCTGGACCGCACGGCGGCCAGACACGACGTTCAGTGGACCTGGGTGCGTGGCCACCGCGGGCACGTCAAGAACGAGTACTCCAACGACCTGGCCGTGTTGGCAGCGACGGAACAGCGGACCTCGAATGGTGCAGTGGCCTCCGGGTTTGCCGAGTGGTTCGTCAACAAGCAGGAAGCGGGCAAGTATCTTACCTACGATCCTGATGAATCGTTCGCGGCACTGGAGCGCTACCTGCAGGCAGGGAAGCCGATTCCTCTCGTGGCCGCAGAATAGTTTCCTTCACCCGGAGTCTTGATGGAACTGGAGCGATTGTTTCGCGAATTGGTAAACGCAATTCGTGCATCCGATCCCAGCCGGTTGCACCAACCGCATCGGTTGCGGGACATCCAGTACGGCCTGGTGCCGTACCGGTCGGTGCGGCACACCCTGGAGTTGTCGTGCAGCGAGGACCATGAAATGTTGCTCCTCAGGCTCTGTGCCGGAGAAGGTGGCTACCTCACCCTGGCCGACGCGGACGCCCGCCGGGCGTTCAGCGAAGAAGCCGCAGGCATCAACGCCGATCTCGGACTGCTGCAGGTGTACGGCGACATCGAGGTCAGACTGGAGGATCAGGCCATCAACAGATCGATGACGGATCGGGAGCAGGAATTGGCCTACCGTCCGCCAGACGTTGCCCCCGCACCGGCGCAAGACGAGGACCACGATCCCGCCGTGGAGGAACTCGAAGACGCCGACGCTGGAACGGAGGCCACCATCATTCCGGAACCGGACCCCGAGCCATCGGTCGAGACGCCGGCGCCGTCATTCGAGCTATCGCCGGACGACGAGCCGACGACGACCGAGGAGGCTAAGCCGGTGCCGCAATGCGCCTACTGCGGAGGGTCACTCCCAGCAAATCGGCAAGCCAATTTCTGCCCCCACTGCGGCCAGGACCTCACCGTGATTCGGTGCGCCCAGTGTAGCGCGGAACTCGATTACGGCTGGCGGCACTGCATCGTCTGCGGCCATCCAGTCCCCGACGCCTAACCGACGGACTTCGTCGAACGTATGCCGGATTATCGGATCGCGCTGATTCCCGGAGACGGCATCGGCCCGGAGGTGATCGACGCCGCCTGGCCGGTCGTGGCCAAGGCGGCTGCCGGCGATGACGTTACCCTCACCACAACCCGATTGCCTTACTCGGCCGACCACTTCCTCGCCACCGGGGAGACGCTCCCCGATCACGCCTTCGAGCAACTGCGCGACGCGAGCGACGCCATCATTATCGGCGCACTGGGCGACCCGCGGGTGCCCGACAACGAACACGCCCGCGACATCCTGCTGGGCCTTCGATTCAAGCTCGATTTGTACATCAACTTTCGGCCGGTGCGGTTGTGGCACAAACGGCTCACGCCACTGAAACACGCACCGCACATCGACTTGGTGATATTCCGCGAGAACACCGAAGGCCAATACACCGGGCGGGGCCGGTCGGAAGGGATCGGGACGCCCACGGAGGAACACATCTCGGAAGAGGTGAACACCCGCTCAGGGGTGGAGCGGATCCTGCGGGCGGCGTTCGAGTGGGCCCAACGCGAGGGCAAGCGCCGCATCACCATGAGCGACAAGTCCAACGCCATTCCCTTCCAACGGATCTGGGGCGAATTGTTCGAAGAGATCGGCAGCGGCTTCCCGGACCTGGAACGGGAGCACCGCTATGTCGACGCCCTGGCCATGGAGATGGTGCGGGATCCCGGCCGATTCGAGGTAATCGTGACCAACAACCTGTACGGCGACATCCTGTCGGATCTGGGGGCCGGGCTGGTAGGTGGCTTGGGGTTGGCTGCCAGCGCCAACCTCCACCCGGGCCGGCCGGGCCTGTTCGAGCCGGTCCACGGATCGGCGCCTCCCCTGGCGGGGAAGAACGTGGCCAACCCGATGGCCGCGGTCCTGACCGGAGCGCTGATGCTCCGGGCGCTGGGCCACCCTGGGCCCGCCGGGCGTCTGGAGCAGGCCGTCACCACGGTCATCGCCGGGGGACCGACGACGGAGGACATCGGCGGGGCGTCCGGCACCACTGAGGTGGCCCGTGCCCTGGAGGAGGCCGTCGGCTCCTGAATTACCGGCTCCTCAGTGCCAATAACCGGTTTCCAGCCATCGGTTTCCAATTTTCTGGTCTCCGCCCCCCTACCCGACCATATTTCAAGGTTCAGCAACGGCAATCCGTCACCATATGGAGCCTCACCTCCCATGAAGACCCAGGGTCACGATACAGACGTGGTATTCCTGTCCGGCGTCCGGACGGGATTTGGCAGTTTTGGCGGTACCCTCAAGGATCTGACCGCCACCGAGTTGGGTACCCAAGCGGCGAAGTACGCCTTGGAGCGAGCGGGCGTCGAACCGGGTGACGTCGACCACGTCGTGTTCGGCAACGCTCTGCAGACATCGGCCGACGCGATCTACCTGGCCCGGCACGTGGGGCTGCAGGCTGGTCTCCCCATCGAGACGCCGGCGGTCACGGTCAACCGGCTGTGCGGATCGGGATTCGAGTCCATCATCCAGGGCGCCCAGCAGATCATCCTGGGGGAATCGGCCACGGTGCTTGCCGGCGGCGCCGAATCCATGAGCCAGGCACCGCATGTGGTACGGGGAGCCCGGTGGGGGCTGCGACTGGGCCCGGCGGTGCCGTTCGAGGACATGTTGTGGGAATCACTCGACGACCCGCAATGCGGTTTCTCAATGGCGCAGACCGCGGAGAACCTGGCGGACAAGTACTCCATCCCGCGCACGGACGTCGACGAGTACGCCCTCCGCAGTCAGCAAGCCGCCAAGGCAGGGTGGGACGAGGGCCATTTCGAGCACGAGGTCATTCCGATCCCCATCAAGAACCGCAAGACCAAGCAAATGGATGACTGGGCCGCCGATGAACACATGCGGCCCGACACTACCATCGAACGCCTGGCCAAGTTGCCGGCGTACTTCAAGAAGGACGGGGTGGTAACGGCCGGTAACGCTTCGGGAATCTGCGACGGTGGCGCGGCCGTAGTCATCGCCTCGGACACGTCCGCCGCCGAGCGCGGTCTCAAGCCCATCGGCCGGCTGGTGTCCTGGGGCATAGTGGGCGTGGAGCCGAAGTACATGGGGATCGGGCCGGCGCCGGCCATCGCCAAGGCGCTGGCCAAGGCGGGCATGTCCCTGGACGACATGGACCTCGTGGAAGTCAACGAGGCATTTTCAGCACAGTACCTAGCGGTCGAGCGTGAACTGAACCTCGATCGCAGCAAGACCAACACCGATGGCGGCGCCATCGCCATCGGGCACCCGCTGGCCGCCAGCGGGACACGGATCACCCTGCATCTGTTGCACGCCCTCCGGCGCACTGGTGGCCGGTTCGGCATCGGCAGCGCCTGCATCGGTGGTGGCCAAGGTGCGGCGGTGATCGTCGAGGCGTATCACGACTGAGGTGAAGACATGATGGAACTCTGGTTGGCCGCTGGTATCGTCGTAGGCTACATCTTTGCCAGCTTGCGTGTCCTCAAAGAATACGAACGGGGAGTAGTGTTTTTCCTGGGCAAGTACCAGCGCACCAAGGGCCCCGGACTGATCTTCCTTCCTCTGGGGTTCGCCACGCAGAAACGGGTGTCGCTTCGGATCATGGCGCTGGACATCCCGCCGCAGGACGTCATCACCCGGGATAACGTGTCGGTGAAGGTCAACGCCGTGCTGTACATGCGGGTGACCGAACCAGCCAGAGCCGTCATCGACATCGAGGACTATCTCTACGCCACCAGCCAGCTGGCACAGACCACCTTGCGCGCCGTGCTGGGCGAGGTGGAGCTGGACGAGGTGTTGTCGGATCGGGAAAAAATCAACGGCATCCTCAAGACCATCATCGACAAGCGCACCGATCCATGGGGGATCGAGGTGTCGGCGGTGGAGGTCAAGGACGTGGACCTCCCCGAGGGGATGAAGCGGGCGATGGCGCGGCAGGCCGAGGCAGAACGCGAACGGCGCGGCAAGGTCATCGCCGCCCAAGGCGAGCTGCAGGCCTCGGCGGCGCTCGCGGAAGCGGCTTCGGTTCTGGCCCAGGAGCCTATCGCCATCCAGTTACGTTACCTGCAGACGGTCAGCGAGATCGCCGCAGAGAACAACTCGACGACCATCTTCCCGATTCCCATCGAACTGTTTACGCCGTTCCTGGACAGGTTGGCAGAACGATCGGCGAGCTCGGCCGGGGTGGCCGGGGCGCCCGAAGCGCTGCCGGCGCCCAACCCCTCGTCGAGCGGGCTACCGCAGCTGACGAGGGAAACCCAGCCCGCCGAACCGGCCGAGCCGAAGGACTAGATGGCCGACCTCGTCCCACGATCGGTCGACCGGGCGGCCCTGGAGCGGATCATCATGCGGGCCGCCGAGCTACAAACGGCCGACCGGGATATCGGCGACAACCTATCGTGGGACGAGGTTCGCCAACTGGGGAAAGACGTAGGCATTCCCGAGCGGTTCTTACAGCAGGCGCTGCTGGAGGAGCAGAACCGGACACCGGCCGCCACCGTATCGGGCTTCTCCAACCGGCTGGTGGGACCAGCCACCGTAACGGCCGAGCGGGTGGTGCGCGGTACCATCGGTGCCCTCGAGGAGAGCCTCCTGGGGTGGATCGAGGGGCAGGAACTACTCACGGTTCAGCGGCACCAGCCCGGGCGGATCGACTGGGAGCCGCTCCCCGGTCTCCAGGTCGCCTTCAAGCGATCGTCGGCGGCGTTCGGGGGCTCACGCAAACCGTTCATGCTGGCCAAGGCCGGCCTGGTGACGGCCATCGTGACCGAACTCGAGGCGGGCTATTGCCACGTCCTGATGCAAGCCAATCTGAGGAAAGTACGGAACACGCACCTCGGGGAGGGGGCCGCATTCCTCGGAGGCGGCGTCATCGGCACGGGTGTGCTGGTTAGTACCGGCGTTATGCTGGTGTTGGTCCCGATTCCGATCATCGCAGGGGCCGTGCTGGCGACGCTCATGTGGGGCACCTACCGCCCCTACGCAGAACGGACGCGCCTGGGATTGGAGCGCGCCCTGGACCATCTGGAGCGTGGCACCGTCAAGCCGGGACATCGACTTCCCGAGCGATCACCCAGCCTGCTGAAGCAGGTCACCGATGAACTTCGCAAAGCATTACGATCCTAACCACCAACTACGGATAACAACGCATGACGGAAATCAAGAAAGTGGGCGTACTCGGCTGTGGCCTGATGGGAAGCGGCGTGGCGCAAGTGGCGGCTGCGGCCGGCTACACGACGGTGGTACGCGAAGTCGACGACGCCCCGCTCCAAAAGGGAAAGGCGGGGATCGAGAAATCACTCGCCAAGTTCGTCGAGAAGGGCAAGATCACCGCGGAAGACCGGGATGCCACGCTGGGCCGGTTGTCGTTCGTCACGGACATTGGCGCCCTGAAGGATTGCGACATCGTCATCGAGGCCGTCACGGAAGACCTGGAAATCAAGAATGCCCTGTGGAAAGAATTGGACGCGCTGTGCCCGGCGAGCACCATCTTCGCCTCCAATACCTCGAGCCTGACCATCGCGGCCATGGCGGCGGCCACCGAGCGGGCAGACCGGTTCGTCGGCCTCCACTTTTTCAATCCAGTGCCCCTGATGAAGCTGGTTGAAGTCGTCCGCACGATCACTACCAGCCAGGACACGTTCGACACTACGTTTGCCTTTGCCGGGAGCCTGGGGAAAACGGCCGTGGCGGCCAAAGACAGCTCCGGGTTCATCGTCAATCTCCTGCTGGTGCCCTACCTGCTGGACGCCATCCGGGCACTGGAAACCGGCGTCGCCTCCATCGAGGACATCGACAACGCCATGAAGCTCGGCTGCGGCTACCCGATGGGGCCGCTCGCGCTGCTGGATTTTGTCGGCAACGACACTACCTACAAGATCGCTGAAATCATGTTCGACGAGTATCGCGACCCGCGCTACGCACCACCCCCACTGCTCAAGCGGATGGTCATGGCCGGGCTGTACGGCCGAAAGAGTGGCAAGGGGTTTTATGACTACTCCGCCGAGCCACCCACGGTGATGGACTTGGGGATCTGAGTGCGGCGGAGAATATTGAATAATGACTGCCACGAATAATGAATAATGAAATGAATGGCCAACGGAGAATTTCATTATTCATTATTCGTGGCATTCATTATTCGTGGCATTCTGTGGTCCTCTTGCTGGCCCTGGCATGCAACCCCAACTCCACCCGCCCCCCCCAACTCGCCCCGGTGACCGGGGCGGTTCGGGTCGATGTGGCGCTGCCGCGCGACTTGGCCACCCAGGAACTAGCCGACCAGTTGGTGGTGGACACCTTCCCGGTGACCGTG
>SMVY01000134.1 GCA_004357415.1 Gemmatimonadota bacterium | reverse complement strand
TCCCCCAGCTCCCCAGCGCTTGAGGAGTACCGCCCGCGCCGAGGGCCGGCCCGCGGGTGTGCTGGTTGCAAGGATCATCGTTTCGGGGAGGAGCATGCCGGATTCTTCCGCGGCGCGATGCCACTCGCCAAACAGTGCGATCGGGTCGTCGCCGGCGGTCAGGTCGGGGAGCCCCAGCGCGATGCCCTTGCCGGCGGTGAACAGGGTCTTCAGCTTGGCGCGAATGGACATGAGGATTACCCGGCTCGGTGGGGCGTGGCGGTGCTTTCCGGAGCTAACATCAGACCGCGGCCGGCGCCAGCTCGGGGTAGTCGGGTCGGCCTCGGTGAATGCGGTACCTGTTGCGGACAGGGTCGTGCAGCAGCTTCACACTGCGGCACGAATCTGTCGAGTCGTAAGCGGTGTCGGGTACCCCGAAATCCATCGTCATTGACCGGCATCTCCGGCGCCGGCCCCGGGTGGTGCGTCGAACCCGAGGGCGCGCTCCAGGAAGGTGTTTCGGAAAACTCCGCCGGGGTCCACCCGGCGGCACAACGCCCGAAATGTAGCCAGTTCCGGGTACAGGTGTTCGACCGCCGGTCCCGTCAACGGGAAGTATTTGCCCCAGTGGGGGCGGGCCCGGAACAGGGCCGCCATGCTCTGTGCCAGGAAGTCGGCCATCCCGTAGAATTTGTCCCGCGGCTCCACGTAGGTAATGAAGCTGATGGCGTACCACGACTCGTCCGCTGCGCTGGCCATCGACAGCATGGTGTCGTCCGCCAGAACCCGGCGGAAGCAGATGGGGTAGTGGTGGGTGAACGACCCGGCCAGGGCCTCCAGCCGGGCGACCATACCGACGGACTCCAGCTGGGTCTGAAGCGTACCGGATATGGCCCCCGTGCCGGCAAACACCTCGAGGACTTCGCGAACATATGCGGCCGCCTCGCGCAGCTGGGGGGCTGCGACGAACAGTTCGATTTCCAGGTGGCGGAACAACTCATGTTCCATGATCAGTTGCTGTTCGCTCCAATCCGAGACCGGAGGCGTGCGCGCTACCAGCAAGGGGAACACTTGCCGATAGAACCCCCTGACGGGCCCGTCCCGCCCGAGCACGGACACCAGAAACTTGATGATCAGATGAAAGCCCACATCCAGCCACGCCAGCCAGTACAGGCGGTATAGCGGGGCCCACCGGCTGCGTCTGCGTGACCCGGTGTCGACGCGGCGCTCCTGGTCGTACCAGCCCCACAGGTGGGGGATCAGGTAGAACTGCTGGAGCGGGAAGGCCGCTTCTTGGGACAGTGCTGCCTCGAGGTCGGTGCGCCGTTCCATCGATTCGGCAATGAGGAAGCGTGGAACGCAGCGAAACCGGACCGACAGGATGACACCCATGCAGCCGATGGAGCACCGGGCGGCCCGCAGCTCCGGGCCGCCGGTCCAGCTGTACACCATCGCTCGACCCGACTCGGGATGGTAGGCGGCCACCCGTATCTCTTCCATATAGTGCGACAGGCTGTGCTTGCCCGAACCGTGGGTGCCGGTAGCAATTGCTCCGGCGATGGTTTGCTCGGTGATGAGCCCCAGGGAGGGCAGGGTAACGTTCGCTTGACTCCGGAGCCGGCGTAACAGGGTCTTGAGCCGGCAGCCGCCGCCGACCGTGGCCCACACGGTACCGTCGTCGCTGGTAGAGGTCTCGACACTGTCGAAGTGGCGCAGATCGATCACGGCGTCGTCCGACTCGATGCCAGGATTCCATGAGTGACGGGCTCCTACCACGCGCACCGTACCGCTTGCGTGCCGGTCGAGGATCTGCAACACCTCCGCCTCCGACCGCGGGGCGTACCAGTGTCGCGGGCGGAAGCGGATGTCGCGGCCGAAGTTGGTGATGACCGGCGTGCGGCTCTTCATGATCCGGCGATTCGCTTTCTGATCTCCGCTAATTCCTGGCGCGCCCAGCGGGCCTCGGGGGTCCCCGGAAAGCGCTCCACCAGTCGGGCGAGTTCCGGGGTTGCCCGGGGAGGATCGTGCTGCTGGGCGAGGGCCATCTCGATCAGCTCGCGGGTGATGAGCAAGTCCCCGCGTGACGACTGCTTGCATTGGCGCGCCGCTCGGAACCAGCGGGCGGCCTCGTCGTATCGGCGCAGATTGTCGCGCAGCAGGCGCGCCAGCCGGAGGCGCGCCTCTCCGTCTGTTGGGTCGGCATTGATGTAGTCCCGGTAGAGCGTGGCAGCGTTGCGGTAGTCGCCCTGGGCTACCATGGATTCGGCCTGGGAATAACTGTGCGCGTAGGGTGTCGAGGAGCCCGAGGGGTTGTGGATGGTGCCGGCCGCCCGGCCCGCTCCCACGGTGATGAGGCGGGTGATGGCGTAGATCCCTCCGGCGAGGACGACGGCCGCCCCGACCATCGACGGCAGCAGCGGCCAGCCGAACTTGTCGCTCAATAGGGCACCGAGGAGCATGCCGAGGATGAGACCTACGCCACTCCAGGCTAAAGTCTGGAGGCGCTGGATGTCGTCGGCCGTGTCACGATCTCGGAGGGGCATGGGCGGCGAGGGCAGGACTACATTGGGATCAGGCGGCGAGGCCCAATTGGCGGAGCTCGGTCACTGGAGGTGCCGGCCGAGGGGGAACAAGTACATTCTTGATGTTACCGCGAGGACAGCATGGCCACCAGTTGGATCACTATTCCTGGCGTGGTAACCAAGGGATACGGCGTCGCGTCGGGAAGCGACTCGACGCGCTTTCCTGGTGGTACTATCCGGGCCCAACTGCCGCATTTTCTGGCCCGGGGCGTCGACATATCCCCGTACTATCCCGGAACGTTGAACGTCGACATTACCCCACGCCGGTTCACTATGATCCGCCCGAGCCACACGCTGACCGATGTGTCATGGTGGCCTGGTGTCCCCGCCGAGACGTTCTCCTTCTCACCGTGCCGCATCCTTCTTCCCACGGGCCCCATCGACGGCCTGGTCTACTACCCCCATCCCGAAACCAAACCGGAACACCCCCAGCCGCCGACCGTCATCGAGATCCTGGCGCCATTTATTGAAGGACTGTCGCTCGGAAGCACGGTCCATCTACAGTTGGACTCTTCCGCGGTCGAAGTCCACCGAGAAGGGGTTTGAGGATACCAAGACCGTACTCGACTTCTCCGCCCAGCGCTCAACGCACAGGCACAACGCCCCACGCCCCACGTCCTACGTTCTATGTCCTACGTCCTCTACCACCCACGCGGCAGACCTCCGGTTTACGGCGACGCATCTTCCGCCGCTCCCGGTCGATCGAGATCATTCCAAAACATGATCGCATTGTACACCAACGCGTGGTCGTGTTGGGTGATGTGGCGATGCATCGGGTTCCAGGCGAACAGCACCAGGTGCCCATCGCCCAGTGTGGTGTGTACCATGGCGGCTTCACCGTCCAGCTTTCCCTTGACGACGCCACCCGATAGTACCAGCGGCGGCGCATCATCCGCGTCACTCTCATCGGCCTCATCGTCGTCATCCGCGGCGTCCAGCCCCACGTACTTTGTGCCGAACTGGAGCGGCACCAAATAGCGGCGATACTTGGCCACGCTAAACAGCGGCCCGTTGCCGCGGAACACGTGGGTCAGCTCGGGGTATCCGTAGGTGAGCGGCGAATCGGGTTGGAGAACCTTGGCGGTGATCACCGAGCCGGGAGTGTTGAGCCCCGAGGGCCGTTTGATCGACACGTCGTGGATCATCCCCGTCTCCGTCACCAGCGTCGTGCCCGACCCGAGGGCCACCAAGGTGCCGCCCTCTGTGACGAACAGACGGATGGCCTCCAGCCCCACGAAACCGATGCCGCCGGTGATGTCGTCTGCTGACAGGATCACACCATGGCTGGGGTACTCCGGCGTGGTGGTGTAGGCCAGGGGCGACCACTTGGGATCGACTCCGGCCACGATGCTCTTGGCCCGTGTCCCGCCGCCGAACTGTGGTATCAGCAGCACGTCGAAGTCGCGCCCAAGATTGCCCGCCCGTACGCGGTCCTTGCCGATGAGTGTGTAGGGGACACCCGCCTGGTCGAGCGTGTAGCGCACCCAGCCGGCGTTCTGGGTCGAGAGCCAACTCTGGAACACGGCGATCCGGGGAACGTCCAAGGTGTGGCGTTCGACGTCCGGCATGCGCCGCAGCGACACCAACTCGAGGGCCCGGGTTGACAGCGCCGATCGCAGTTGCGCCTCGGAAACGCTGTCGGCGTCGATCAGCAGCGTTCCGGCAGGAAAGCTGCGGCCGCCGTCCTCGAATGCCGCACCGGCGGCGTACACCGGCACGTCCGGGATGGCAAAACGGAACGGACCCAGTTCACGCTGACCCAGGTGGGGAATGGCCCAGACGTTTCTTCGTCGTGGGAGGTCCGCGCCCGGAGCGAACGGCCCGTCCCCTGCCAGCGGATCGACCGGTACCTCGAGCACCGCGGCGTCATCGATGCGGTGCGTCTCCACGCCCAACATCAGCCCCAGCGTCCAGGCCACGTCGTCATATGGCGAATGCTCGGCGTCCTCGGGAAACTCCTGCTTCATCAGAAGATTCCGCGCCAGGGGACCGAACGGCTGGTTGCTGGAGACGATCAGGTCGCCTTCGGCCAGCTGGTGATCCTCGCCGAGGTCCACGTCCTTGGTGACCACCCCGACTTCTATCCCCTGCAGCCGGAGGATGTCGATCAGCTGGCGTGCCGCGTCGCGATCATGTTGTTCGGCCGGGATGTGAAAGGCGTAGGGTGGCCGGCTGCGGCCGCGCTCCATGGCGCGCACGCCCTTGCGGTAGAAATTTTCCAGGAACAACCGGGGATTCTCGGCCACCATCTCCAACGATGCGATGGCCCCGGTTTCCATGTAGTTGGTGTTGTTGCGCATCGACCAGTTTAGCTTGGCCGGCGGCGGCACCGAGCGATACCACTGGCGGGTGGTGATCTTCTTGCCGGCGTACGATGCGTCGCTGAGGTCCCGTTCCATGGTCTCGGCCGTGCCGTTGCCGAACGTCTCGTAGAACCGCCCCATGGCGTTGTGGTTGTTGGTTACCCACAGGAGGTAGCCGGGATACCAGCCGGTGTAGAATCCCCAGGTCCACACGCCCGGCATGTCCATGCTGGTGACGCGCGCCACTTCGTAGTTGGCCAGCATGTGCCACTCGCCGATGGTGAGCGGATCGATCGTCTCGTTGTAGGGGCCCGTCCCGCCCGAGACGTACAACAGCGGCACCGATTCGTGAAGATCGAGCGATACCGTGGGGCGCCACTCGAAGAACACCTCGAGGTAGTTTCGGGTGAGCGGTTGACTCACCATGATGCCGTCGCGGTTGTTGTCGTGGAACGTGTAGTGGCCCCAGAACGGCGGACTCCTCGGCGGCATGTCGTTGCGATCGGTGTATCCCTGCACATGCCGGCGGTACCATTCTACCTGGCGGGTGCGCCCGTCGACTTCGAGGACCGGGGTGATCAGGGTGATGACGTTGTGGCGGATGGTCTCGAACGGCTCCCCGTCTTCCACCGCCAGGCGGTAGGCCAGCTCCATCACCATTTCCGGTGGCCCCAACTCGGTGGAGTGCAGCCCGGCCGTCATCCAGTAAATTGGCACGGCGCCGGCGATGATCGAATCGGCCTGGGCTCGGGTGGTGATCCGTGGGTCGGCCAGGCGACGAAGCATCGCCTTGTGGTCTTCCAGCCGGTTCAGCAGCGCCGCGTCGCCGATC
>SMVY01000133.1 GCA_004357415.1 Gemmatimonadota bacterium | reverse complement strand
GGCGTCGACGTACTGAGCTTTGGGGGAACCAAGAGCGGGCTGCTCGCCGCCGAGGCGATCGTGTTCTTCGGGGGTGGCACCGGCGAACGGTTCCCCTTCTTGCGGAAACAGGGAATGCAACTCGCCTCCAAGATGCGTTTCCTGGCGGCCCAGTTCTCAGCGCTGCTCGACGAGGACCTGTGGCGCCGCAACGCGGAGCACGCCAACCGCCTGGCGTCGATGCTGGCCGAGCGGGTACGGGACATCGAAGGGGTCGAGATCACTCAACCCGTGGAGTCCAATGCCGTGTTCGCCCGGATCCCACCGGCTGCGATCGAACCACTCCAGCAGCGCTATTTTTTCTACGTGTGGGACGAAGCCACCGCCGAGGTCCGCTGGATGGCGAGCTGGGATACTACGGAAGAAGACGTGGACGCGTTCGTGACTGCGATTAGTGAGGAAGTCTCGCGCTGCTGACGGTTCACTTGGTCCCCTGCGCACTGCGCACTCTCACCTCTCCATATAGACATTGTTGTTCCCCACTCCCATCGCCAGGTAGAGATCCCGGCCCCGGTACCCGCCGGCTGACACCCTCACGATCTGGACCCGGCAGTTGGCCACCAGGGAGACGTCGAACACCAGGCTGTAGCGGCCGCCGTGGTCGCTGAACGTATGGTAGCCCGTGCCCACCACCTGGAGGTGTGCTCCGGAGAGGGCCATGCCCGAGTGGTCGTACACCACTCCACTGATGGAATCGAGCACCATGGGTGCGTTGGGGTCGAGGAGTGTGGGGTCGGGGACGCACGTCGAATCCGAAGCCCAGGGAAGGGCATTGTTCCGGGTACCGGTGCCGGTGATGGGGCGTCCGAAGATCCGCCGGGCTTCTTGCTCGAGGGTTGGTGCCTCGGCCCCTTTGGCCGCGGCCGCGCTGGCGAGGTCTTCCGGGCCGTCCTCGATCACCCGTTCCGTGGAGATGATGTTGTCGTGGTCGTCGGACCCCGCGCGGGCCTCGGCGGCGGCCTCGTCGGGGGAGGCGTCGCGGGTGGCCGTATTGGTCTCACGGGCCGGGGCCGGCGACAAGACGTCGTTGCTCTCGGGTCCCGGTGGGGGAAGCTCCTGTTGTGACGGGAGCGTCGTTTCCACCGGCATCTGTGGTTCCGGCTCGGGGGGGGGCGCCTCGGGCACCGGGTCGGGCGCTGCGGGGGGGGGCGGCTCGAGGTAGATCATCGCCACCTCCCGGCCCGATTGCGATGGCCTGTCAGGGGCGGTGGCATCGTCAGTGCCCCCGCCCGAAATGAACCCGGCCGCCGCCAGAAACAGGCCCGCATGGACCACCGCGCTGGCGACCATCCCCGGCCACGTTCGCCACGGGCCCCGGTCGGGGAGCTCCACCGACCCCTTGGGGAACTTGATCCCCATCGCCACCTTGCGCCGCCGGTCTAGCAGGATCTCGGGTGGAATGACGCTCATGTGGATCATGACACACCCCCAGCCGCGGCTTCTCCCCACCCGGATGGGTGTGAGGGAAGACGAAAAGCGGGCCCAAAGGCCCGCACACCGGGGTAACGGTCAGAATGGCGCATCTTGAACTCTATATGAAGATACGTCGTTCGGGGCCAGGAAGTTGACAGCGGCCGCTTCCCAGCGGCCCCGGTTTCTTCAGGAATTGCTCAAGGTCCCTTCAGGACATCTTCATACCTATCCCGATATCGTGCTACCAGGGTGCCGCGAGGGCGTGGCCCCGGGACCATACTTGCGAGGCCGTCATGAAGATCTCCGACCTGATGCAGACCGATTTGGTCACGATTGCCACTGATGCCTCTCTCGGGGAGGCCCTCACTATGCTGGTGGATGCCCACGTGCTGGCGCTGCCGGTACTCGACACTCACGGCAAGTTCGTCGGTGTGCTGTCCACGTCCGATCTCCTCGAAGCGCTCGCCGAGCGTCGCGACGGCGACGTGGGAGCGTTGCTCGGCGACACCCGCGTCGAGGACTTGATGACGCCCCAGCCCCAGTACGTGGCGCCCGACGATGACGTCAAGAAGGCCGCCCAGGAGATGTTGTACCTGGGCATTCACCGCGTCTTCGTCGTCGAGGGCGATATCCTGGTGGGCGTGCTGTCTCAAAGCGACGTGGTGCAGGCGTTCGCCAACGGCAAACTGTAAGGCGGCCGGTTCGCTCGGTTACGACTCGACCCGGGTATCGGGCATGAACACGGCCCAGGCAAACCAGAAGTGGTTGCCGTGGGGGATCGGGTCCAGCCGCCGGCCCGCCAGTGGGCCACTGGTGGCCCGGCCGAAGACGTTCCAGGTCGATCCGGTCTCCCCGTCCCGATAGCGGCCCGGACCGACGGACTCGAACGTCAGTATCCGGCTGTCGAGTTCCCGGCCGAACACCCCGGTAGACCCGACGTCGCGCCCATCGGCGATGGCCGACGCGTCGAGCGCGCTGGCGGTTCCCGGAGCCCACAACACCACGATCGGCCGCCCGCTGAAGCTGTCGTTGATGACGGGACCATCCTCCAGGGCTGACATCGAGTAGGCCACGCTGGAATCGCCCTCGGTCAGAGCCACCACCCGCTCCATGGCAGGAAGCCGTCCGTCCCGGCGCCCGCTGAAGAAGTGGTCGAAGGGGCTCTTGCGCGTGTCGTACCGCTGATAGGGGTTGCGACCGTAGTTGCGGGTAAAGCCTGTTTGGCGCGATAGGACGCGGCCCTCGGGATATTCCTCCTTGTACTGCTTCCAACTCACCAGAGGTGCGCTCACCAACGTCAGGCGCCGTCCGGCGTAGGTGCCGACGATGCCCTCACCACTCGCCTGTTGCCACCAGGTTTCGGTCTGGCGGTCGTACATGACGAGATCCGAGTGCCGCAGCTTTCCGGTGGTCCCGAAGTCGAGCACCCGGCCGTCGAAGCGCCGGTCGAACGCCAGGGCCGTGTTGCACAACGGACAGAAAGTCACGCTCACCGGCAAACCACCGATTTCGTCGTTGACGATCTCATGCCAAATGAGGATCTGCAGGGGGTACGCCTTGGTTTCCCCACCGTATTCCACAACCACCACCGGCTCCCGGTCACCCAGCCACTCGTCGGCCTGTGCCACCGAGACGAAGACCGGCCGGTCGATGGCGGGAATGCCGTCTTTCGGTGGCCCTCCCGAGGTGATTTCGTCGAGGGGGACGGTGTGTTTGTCGAAATCGGTCTTCCATTGGGCGGCGGCGGGGGCGGGGGCGCCGAGCGCGCTGCCCAACAGCGCGACCGTGATGACGTAACGAAGCGTGGCCATGGGTACTCGTCAGCTAAGGTGAGGTCGGGAGGCACATGGGTAGAACAGTGCCTTCGGGCCCGGGGTTCCGTCTCACGGCCTCGGTACCATCGTGCAGTTTCTCACGGTTTCCATTCTGGCCGTGGCCCGGCATCTTTCAAGCTGGCCCCCGGTGCCCCAGAGTGCCCGCCGTTCCGGGGGAACGTCCAGTTGGTGATTCCTGACACTGCCGCAGCGAAGCGGCCGGGTGAGCCTATGGAATCGGTAAGCGAGTGGTTCCGCACCCAGTTCGGCATGTCACCGGCCATGCAAGGCCGCCTGCTGTCGTCGCTGATGTGGATTCTGGTGCTGTGGCTGTCGCGGCGGCTGATCATGTTGGGGATTGCCCGTACGGTCAAGGACCACGGGGTCCGCTACCGGTGGAGCAAGGCGACCCAGTACGTGGCGGTAGTCTTCGGCTTCATCGGCATCGCCAGTATCTGGTCTTCGGTCCTTAGTGGGTTGGCGACATACCTCGGTTTGGTGTCGGCCGGTTTGGCCATTGCCATGAAGGACATCCTCACCAACATGGCGGGGTGGGGGTTCATCGTATGGCGCAAGCCGTTCGAGCTGGGCGACCGGATCGAGATCAACAAGTTCACCGGTGACGTCGTCGATATCCGGCTGTTCCAGTTCACCCTGTTGGAAATCGGCAATTGGGCCGATGCCGACCAAACCACCGGCCGGCTGATTCACATTCCCAACGCCATGGTGATCACCGCGGGACTGGCCAACTACACCCGCGGCTTCCAGTACATCTGGGACGAGCTTGCCGTGCTGGTCACCTTCGAGAGCGACTGGCGCGCCGCCAAGTCCATGCTGGCCGACCTGTCGGCCAAGCACGCCGCATCGGCCACCGACGTGGCCGCCGCCCAAATTGCCCGGGCCCGGGAGAAATTCTTCATCAGCAGCATGTCGTTCGATCCCGTCGTCTATACCAGCGTCCGGGACAGCGGCGTGCTGCTCACGCTCCGCTACGTCGTTCACGCCCGCCGGCGGCGGGTGGTGTCCGAGGAGATCTGGGAGGCCATCCTGACCGAATTCGCCAAGCGGGACGACGTCGACTTCGCCTATCCCACCACGCGATTCTATCACAATGTTGCGGAAGGGAAGCCCGGCGCCAAGGCATCGCCCGCTTGACGTGTGGCAGGCAGGACGGCGGCCTTGAAGAGACGAGAGGGACCCATGCAAATCACTGACATCCTGACGCCCCCGAGACCGATTCGGTCCGACGAGGATTACGACGCCGCCCACGAGGCGTTGATCACGTTGATCGATATGGCCCCACATCCGGGCACGGCGGATCACGATCTGATGGAGTTGCTCGAGCTCCTCGTCAAGGCCTACGACGAAGAGCACTACACCCTCGACCAATACGCCACCCCGCAGGAGGTCGTCGCCTTCATGCTCCGGCAGCACGATTGGTCTCGAGCTGATCTCGCGATCATCATGGGTGGAACAAGCCGGGTATCGGATTTCTTCGCGGGGAAGCGGGATCTCTCACTTGGGCAGATCAAGAAGCTGCGTGATGCCCTACACGTTCCCGCGGGCGCGCTGCTGCCGTCCTGATACTGGTCTGGTCGAACGGATCACACCTCTGGGTGAATGACCGCCGCCCGGTGGGCGCCCAACCCGGAACCCTAGGGAGTACTCCCCCACAGCCTCAGGATTCCCAAGGACATCACCGTGATCAACAGCACCATCATGACGTTGAGGACCAGCCCCGCCCGGATCATGGCGATGATGGGGACCCGCTCGCTGGCGTAGACGATGGCGTTGGGTGGTGTGGCCACCGGGAGCATGAAGGCGCAACTCGCGGCCAGAGCCGCCGGCGCCGCCAACACCAACGGATCGAGGCCGCTGGCCACGGCCAGGGCGGCCACCACCGGGAGGAAGGTCGCGGCGGTGGCCGTGTTGCTGGTGATCTCGGTGAGCAACACGATGATGGCCGTGACGGCCGCGACCATCCCAATGAGGGGCCAGGCTCCCACCGCGCTGAGTCCGGCGCCGATCCACTCCGCCAAGCCGGATCGCTGGATGGCCGACGCCAGCGAGATGCCCCCGCCGAACAGGATCAGGATGCCCCACGGGAGCCGCTCCAGCGACTTCCACCGCAGAACCGGCTGCAACCGCTTCCAGTCGACCGGAATGAGAAACAACAGCAGCGCCCCCGCGATGGCGATGCCCGGGTCCGACAGACCGGGAACCCATTTGCTCAGAACCGGGCGGAAGATCCACGCCAGGGCCGTTCCCCCCGTCACCACGGCCACCACTAGCTCCGCCCGGCTCATGGGTCCACGAGACAGCCACTCGGCTGTTAAGTGGTCACCGCCCGTGGTCGCGCCGTTGCCGACGGGGAACAGCAGCCGGCTCAACAGCAGCCAGCAGAGCGGCAGGGCCACCAGCGCCAGCGGCAGGCCAAGAGTCATCCACTGGGCGAATCCCACGGTAACGCCATAGGTCTCTTCCATGAACCCGGCCAGCAGCGCGTTGGGTGGGGTGCCGATCAGCGTGGCCAGGCCGCCGATGTTGGCCGCGTAGGCGATGCCCAGTAGGAGGGCGATGGGGAGGTGCGGGTCCGGAGACTCGCTGTCCCGTTCTACTACGGCTAGGGTCGTCACCGCGATCGGCAACATCATCATCACCGTGGCGGTGTTGCTGATCCACATGCTGAGGAAGGCGGTGGCGGCCATGAACCCGGCGATCAGGCGCCGGGGAGTGGTGCCCGCCAGACGGATGATGCCGAGCGCCAGGCGGCGGTGAAGTCCGCTGGCCTCGAGTCCGGCGGCCAGGATGAACCCGCCGAGGAACAGGAAGATGATGGGGTTGGCGTAGGGCGCCGCGGTCTCCCGCATGGTGCCGACCCCGGCCACCGGTAGCACGACGAGTGGCAACAACGCGGTGGCTGGGATGGGGATCGCTTCGGTAATCCACCACACGGCCATTAGGCCGGCGAGCCCCGCGGCATGCCAGCCATCGGACGACAGGCCGGCCGGGGCAGGCAACACCATTGCCAGCCCAAAGACCACCGGGCCCAGGACGAGTCCGATGCGCTGCCGTAACGAGGCACCTGACCGCACGTCGGAGAAGGCCATTGGGGTCTTGATTGCGAGGGGTGAGGGGAGGTGGCGAGAGGGCCTCTCTCTCCACCTCCCTTGCAGTTGCTAGATCTCCGGCAGCACGATCCGTACGTCGATCCGGCGGTTCTTGGCCCGGCCCTCTCGCGTTTCGTTGCTCGCCAGCGGCTGGCTCTCACCGTATCCCACCGCACTGATCTGGACTTCGGGAATAGCCATGTTGGCTATGAGGTACTGGCGCACTGCCGCAGCGCGGCGCTCGCTCAATGCCTGATTGCGCTGATCGTTGCCCTGCGAGTCCGTGTGCCCGGCGATCTCGATGGGATCGGTGGGGAATTCCCGCAGCACCTTCTGCAACTTGGTGAGCAGCCCGAAGCTCTCCGGCCGGATCTGCGCCAGCCCGACCGGGAAGTTGAGGCCGTACATGCGGATGACCAGATCGTTGCCGATCATCGCCACTTGGGCTTCGTCCTCGGTGAACAGTTCGCCGACGGCCTGGATCCGTGCTTCCCGCTCCTGCCGGGCCCGTAGTTGTGTGGCCATGCGCCGTTGTTCGGCCTGCTGCAGTTGCCGTTGGGCGGCCAGCGAATCGGCCTGCATCGTCAGCCGCGCCGCCAATGAGTCGCTGGTGAACACCAGGAAGTCGTGCTCGGCCCGGAGCTCGGCCAAGGCGAGTCCGGCACTCGAGGCCTCGGTACGCAAGGCGTCGCGGTCCTCGGTCAGGCTGGTGATGGCGTCGATCAACTGGGTCGACACCAGTTGGGGACCCTCGCGGAAATCTGCTGTGAAGTTGAGGGCCTGGGCCGCGGCGCTCATGTAGCCCTCGTAGTCGAGTACCAGTTTCTCGACGGACGCATTCGGATTCCGCTTGACCGCATCGACCATGAGCGCGATGCGGCTGGCCCGACGGTAGCCGTCGGCCGAGGCGATGGCGTGGGCGATGGCTTCCGACTGGTCCTTCCGGTTGGCCCGCAAGGCCGCCTCGGCTGCCGCCAGTTCGGTGTCTGCTCTCAAGAATGTCGTGGCAGCCTTCTTGTGGGCGTCACGATCCTTGGCGGTCTGGCGAAGTCCCTCGGTTGCGGCCACCAGTGCTTTGCGTAGGGCCTCGTACTCCGCTTCGCGGTAGGCGGCCTCGGCCTTGGTCGCTTCCTGAACCGCCGAGTCCCGGTCACCGGATTCCACCTTGCGACCCGCTTTTTGCAATGCCTTCTCGGCGTCCCGCCAGCTCTTTTCCGATTCGCGGTGGGCCGGGGCGTCTGCCACCAGGGCGTCGGTTCGTGCGGTCAACGCACTCCCCAGAAGGATGTCGCCCATCTCCTTGAGACTCTCCGCCCGAGCCAGTTGGACCCTGGCTTCGTCCAGCTTCTTGCGGACGTCCTTGGGGTTGGCGCCGCGCTGATAGACCGATTCCGCTTCGGTGATCTTCTGCCGCGCCTTGGTATATGCCTGCGGGGCGATGAGGTTCAAATTGGCCGCCCCGGCGGCCTGCAGCCTGGCAGTGACTTCCGCGATCTCGACCCGGAGGTCTTGGGCCGTGGCCGTAGTGGTGCCGAGAGTACCCAGAGCGAGTACCAGCAGAACGGCGGAGACCGTAGTTCTCATCAGTGGCTCCTGGAGCATCGGTTGCGTTGGGTGGCGGTGTTCCGGCCAAATATAAGCAGGTGACGCGCCGGGAAGTGGCCGGAGGCTATGCCGTCTGCTCGATGATGATTTCGAGCGTGGCAAAGGCCTGTCTAATGGCGCGCTCCACCGTGCCCGGATCGGGACCCCGGGCAAAGATGAACCCCAGGTAGCGAGACTCCTCAGGCAGGGGCCGAACCCGGGCGCCTCGATGGACGGTCACCGCGATGTCG
>SMVY01000132.1 GCA_004357415.1 Gemmatimonadota bacterium | reverse complement strand
GATCACAATCCCACGAACTCCCCGATCATCGCCGCATTCCGCGACCGGACGCCGCTTTCGGAGAAGCTGTTCGCCGAGGCCCGGGAGGTGTTCCCCAGCGGCATCACCCACGATGCGCGCCACCTGTCGCCTTATGGCATTTACGTCGCCCGAGCCGACGGTTCCCGAAAATGGGACGTGGACGGCAACGAATACGTCGACTATTTCGGCGGCCACGGGGCGCTGATCCTGGGACACAGCCATCCCCGGGTCCTGGCGGCGATCCAAAAGGCCCTGGCCGACGGCACCCACTTCGGTTCCAGCCACGAGCGCGAACTGCGCTGGGGGCAACTGGTGCAGCGGTTGATCCCGGGGGCCGAGCGGGTGCGTTTCACCTCCTCGGGCACCGAGGCGACCCATCTGGCCCTGCGTCTGGCCCGGGCCCATACGGGCAGGCGCAAGTTCCTGCGCTTCAACACCCATTTCCACGGCTGGCACGACCACGTGGTTTCGGGCTACAGCTCCCACTTCGACGGCTCGCCAACACCCGGCGTGCTGCCCGAGGTGGCCGCGATGGCGGTACCCATGGACCCCTGGGACATCGATGCGGTTCGGGACGTCCTGGAGGCGGACGACGACATCGCCGCCGCCATCCTGGAACCCACGGGCGCCACCTTCGGCCTGGTGCCCCTGCGCCCGGATTTCCTTGCCGCGCTGAGGGAACTGACCGCCAAGCACGGGGTGGTGCTGATCTTCGATGAAGTGGTGACCGGCTTCCGGGTCGCCCCGGGCGGCGCCCAGGCTCATTTCGGCGTCACCCCGGACCTGACGGCCCTGGCCAAGATCGTTTCCGGGGGGCTGCCCGGCGGCGCCCTGGTCGGGCGCAAGGACATCCTCGACCTGCTCGATTTCGAGATTTCTAAGGCCCGAGGGCGCGAGAAGGTCCCCCATCAGGGCACCTACAACGCCAATCCGGTAACTGCCGCCGCCGGGATCGCGGCCCTGGAGATCATCGCCGAAGGCGACGCCTGCGCGCGCGCCAATGCCTTCGCCGAAACCCTGAGGCGGCGGTTGAACGAGGTCCTCGAGGCCGAGGGCGTGCCCTGGGCCGCCTACGGGACCTTTTCCGCCTTCCACCTCTTCACCAACCCGCGCGGCCGGGAGATCGATCCCTTCGCCTTCGATCCCTTCGACCAGCCGTACGAGGACCTGCGGGCCAACCGCCCGGGGGTGGTCTCCAAGCTGCGCCTGGCCATGCTGCTGGGCGGGGTCGATATCACCGGCTGGCCGGGCGGCACCACCACTGCCGTCCACGGCGATGACGACCTGGAAACGACCGTCGCCGCCTTCCGGGAGGCGCTCGTCATGCTCAAGCGGGAGGGCGAGCTGTAGGCAGACCTACAAAAGGTCGATGAGGATGTTGCCGTAAGTGTCCAGCTCCGCCTTCGAATCGGGCGGGATGACCACTGTGGCATCGTATTCCTCGACGATGCAGGGCCCCTGACGCGGGGTTTCCAAGTCGCTTCGCCGGAGGATCGGCGTCTCCTGCCAACCGGCATCGAGGCCGAAGTAAACCTGGCGGGGCGGCAGCGGGGCGGCCTCCCCGGCCTTGGTGGCCAAGATCCGGTCGGGCACCCGCGAACGCTCCGAAACCCCGTAGCCGACCACCTGCATGTTGACCAGCTCCAGGGGCTCGTCGGCCCCTGCCCGGTGACCGTAGGTGCGTTCGTGCTCGCGGCTGAAGGACTCCTCCAGGACCGCGACCGCCTTTTCGTCGATCGGACCGTCGGGCACCGGCACCGTGAGTTCGAAGGTCTGGCCCTGGTAGTGCATGCTGGCGGTGCGGCGCACTTGGCGCTTGCCCTCGCTGAACCCATCGACGGCCAGCTGATCCAGCGCGCCGTCCACCATCCGGTCCCAGATCCGGTTCAGCTCCCCAAGGTCTATCTTGCGCAGGAGGTGCCGGAAGGTCCGCGAATAGTGGTGCTCGACGTCGGCGTAGAGCAGACCGAAGGAGGAAAACAAACCGGGCGACGGCGGAACCATGATCCGCTTCATGCGCAGTTCGCGGGCCATGCCGGCACTGAAGATGGGACCCGAGCCGCCGAAGGCGAATAGCGCGTACTCCCTCGGGTCGCGGCCCCGTTCGGTGGACACGGACTTGATCGCCCGGATCATGTTGGAGGCGGTGATCTGGTGGGCGCCGTATGCCGCATGCTCGACCGACAGGCCGAGAGGCTTGGCGATCCTGTCCTCGAACACGGCCCGCGCCTTCGACGCATCGAGTTTGAGTTCGCCGCCCACCAGGTATTTGGGATTTATGTAGCCGAGAAGCACGTTGGCGTCGGTCACCGTCGGCTTCGTCCCTCCGGTGTCGTAACACACCGGTCCCGGATCGGCGCCGGCGCTCTGGGGGCCGATCTGCATGGAACCGCCGGCGTCGATCCAGACGATGGAGCCGCCGCCGGCCCCGACCTCGGCCAGATCGATGGCGGGAACCTTGAGCATGTAGCCGGCGCCGGTGAGCAGGCGCGATCCCATCATGATGCCGCCGCCGACCTGGTATTCGATGGAGCGCGTCACCTCGCCGTTCTCGACCAGGGACGCCTTGGCGGTGGTGCCCCCCATGTCGAAGGTGACGATGTTGGGAAGGCCGCCCGCCCGGGCCAGGGCCTGGGCGCCGATGACCCCGGCGGCGGGTCCCGATTCGATGATGTTCATGGGCAGCCGGGCCGCTTCATCGGCCGTGGTCAGGCCCCCGTTCGACTGCATGAGCAGCAAGGGAACGGTCACTCCCGCGTCGTCCAGGTTCTTGCGCAACGAGGCCAGGTAGCTGGCGACGATGGGCATGATGTAGGCGTTGATGGTGGTGGTGGACGTGCGCTCGTACTCCTTGATTTCGGGCAGCACCTCGAAGCTGATGCAGAAGGGCAGCCCGGGAGCCTTCTTGCCGATGATCTCCTTGATCATCAGTTCGTGTTCGGGATTGGCGTAGGAATGGATCAGGCAGACCGCGATCGCCTCCACCTTCCGGGCCAGCAATTCGTCCACCGCCCGCTCGGCGTCCTTGGGATCGAGGGGCTTGTCGATGCCGCCTTGGGCGTTGACCCGCTCGTCGACGACGACCCGCAGGTGCCGCTCGACCAGGGGCACCGGCTTCTCCCAGGCGAGATCGTAGAGCCGCGGCATCCGCAGGTTGCGGATTTCCAGGATGTCGCGGAATCCCTTGGTGGTGATGAGGCCGGTCAACGCCCCCTTGCTCTCGAGGATGGCGTTGGAGGCCACCGTGGTCCCGTGGCGCAGTTCCTCGACCGCGGATGCCTGGAGCCCGGTCTCCCCGAACACCTGGTCGAGGCCGTCGGCGATGGCCTGGGCGTAGTCCTCGACGCTGGATGAGATCTTCTTGGTATGGATCTTCCCGTCGGCGCCCAGGAAGACGATGTCCGTAAAGGTCCCCCCGATGTCCACGCCTACCCGAAAACCGGTCATGATGGATTCTTCCTTGTCCTTGGCCTGTTATACCAAAGGTCCTAAGTAATGACACATAGAGACGGCCTCCCAAGGCTTTCGGCAAGGAGCGCGTGGCGTGGCGGTGCGGGGCACCGCGAGCCACGGGGGACGCCGTCCGAAAGCCCCCGTCCACAAGCCTTGGGAAGCCGCCGTTCCGGTCGCGCGGGCGAACCGCCGGAGTGCGTCGGCAGGCCTTGACGATGCCCCGCATCGCCCGCGGCCCCCCTCCTGCCCGGCGGATCGCCCGCGCGATCTCTATGCGTCATTACTTAGGACCTTTGGTATTAGCCATTATTCGGCGGCTTCTTCGGTGTCGCGCCATTCCTCCCAGGAAACCTTGGGGACTTCCTTCCAACCGCGCTTGGCGCGCAACTCGGCCCGCAGGGTTTGGGTTGCCTTCTCGTCCACGGTCATGGCCGCGGTGTCGATGACCACGCCGTAGTCGCGGCGCGCCGCTTCGGCGCCGACCATCTCGTTCCGAACGTCCTTGAGGACCCGCCAGGTGTCCCGTTCCAGGGGATCGCCCCAGCCTCCGGCCCCCGCCATTTCGTGTCGGAGGACGTCGCCCGCCTTTATGTCCATGGTCAGCTTGGCGGTCAACAGGCGGTTCTCGGTGTCCGGATTGAAGTAATTCCAGGACGGCTTGCCTGGATCGCCGCCATAGAGGCCGTAGGGACGGTGGTCCCGCCTGTCGGAACGCACCTGCAAGATGCCCTCCGTCTCCAGGAACTTGTAGTCCCGGCGGAAGGGGGTCCCGCCCCGGAACTTGCCGGCCCCCGCCCTGTCGGGGATGAACTCGTAGGCCAGGATCTGGATCGGGTGTTCGGCCTCGGTCACCTCCACCGGTTGCGAGGCCATGTTGATGAGCAGGTTGGTATTGCCCCCCAGCCCGTCCGCCCAGGGCCGGCCGCCCCAGGCGCCGGTGGTGAAATCGACGTAGATGAAGGGCGTGCGGTCGGCATAGTAGCCGGCGATGGTGATACCCGTGTTGCCGCCGTCGGAAGCCGCACACACCTTGTCGGGCAACCACATGGCGACCGCCCCGAAGGCGCAGTCGAGCATGCGGAAGCCGGTCAGACCGCGGGCCGCGCAGGCGGCGGGCAGCACGCAGTTGGCGATGGTGCCCACGGGCGCCTCCACCTGGATCGCCCGGAACACGCCCTCGTTCGAGGGGATGTCGTTGGGCAGCACCGACTTGATGGCGGTGTAGGTGGCCGCCTTGGTAAACGACAGGGTCGCGTTGATCGCCCCCTTGACCTGGGGCGAGGTCCCGGTCCAATCGGCGTGGATGCTGTCGCCCTTCTTCTTGATCGTGACGAACAGGCGGATCGGCTTGCCGAATTCGATGCCGTCGTCGTCGATCCAGTCCTCGAAACTGAATTCGCCGTCCGGCAGTTCGGCGATCGCGGCCCGGGTCAGCCGTTCGGCGTAGTCGATCACCTCCTCCATGAATTGGACGACCGTTTCCGCGCCGTAGCGGGTGACCAGTTCGCGGAACTGCCGCTCGGCGATGTGGCAGGCCGCGAGCTGCGCCCTCAGGTCGCCGAAGACCCGCACCGGGAGCCGTACGTTCTTCTCGATCAGGGCATGGATGGTCTGGTTGGGCTTGCCCGCCTCATAGAGCTTGAGGGGTGGAATGCGCAGGCCCTCGGCATAGATCTCGGTCGAATCGGCGGCGTTCGATCCGGCCACCCGGCCGCCAACGTCGGTGTGGTGGCAGATGGTGGCGCTGTAGGCCATGATCTTGCCGTCCACGAAAATCGGCTTGAAGATGAAGATATCGGGCAGGTGCATGCCGCCGTCGAAGGGATCGTTCATGATGAAGACGTCGCCGTCCTCCATGTCGTCCTGGAAGCGGCGCCTGACCGCCTCCAGGGCGGTGGGGATGGATCCCAGGTGCCCGGGCAGGGTCAGGCCCTGGGCCACCAGCTTGCCCTCGGCGTCGGCGAAGGCGGTGGAGAAATCCATGTTGTCCTTGAGCACCCCGGAATAGGTGGTCCTGGTGATGGTCAGCGCCATCTCGTCGGCGATCGAGAAGATGGCGTTCTTGAACAGTTCAAACTCGATGGGATCCCGAATATCGGTCATGCCCAGGTCTCCTGACGGATTTGGTTATGGTCCTAGAAGGTTCGGTCCTTGGTATTAGGCGAGAACGGCGAACGCTGTGCCGCAAATATCATATCGGCACCGTATTTTCACAAATTCGGGCCGCCGCCGGTGGGAAGTTCAGGATATCGCCAGGGAATCCTCCGGACGGGCCGGCCGCGGCAACTCGCAGGGCAGGAAACGACCGCCGCCTTCCGCTCCGACGACGGTTCCTTGCTCGACCACGACGGTGCCCCGGCAGAGCACGGTTTCCGGCCAGCCCTGAACCTTCATTCCCTCGTAGGGTGTGTAATCGACGTTGTGGTGGAGGATGTCGTTGGTGATGGTGACTTGGCGCTCGGGGTCCCAGATCGCCAGGTCGGCGTCGGACCCGATGGCGATGGTGCCCTTCCTGGGATAGAGACCGAACAGACGCGCCGGATTGGTCGCGGTCAGGGCGACGAACCGGTTCAAGGAGATACGCCCCTTGCCCACGCCCTCCGAGAACAACAGCGGCAGGCGCGTCTCGATCCCGGGGATGCCGTTGGGCACCTGGGCGAAGGGGGCGCCCTTGCCGCGAATCATCTTGCCCTTGTCGTCGTGGTAACGGAAAGGCGCGTGGTCCGAGGACACGATATCGAAGACGCCGCTCTCCAATCCCCGCCACACGGCCTCCTGATTTTGGGCGTCGCGGGGCGGCGGGCTGCAGATGTGCTTGGCCCCCTCGAAGCCATCGAGATCCAGATCCTCGGCGGTGAGGAACAGGTAGTGGGGGCAGGTCTCGCCGTGGATGGGAAGGCCCCGTTCCCGGGCCGCCTGAATTTGCGCCGCCGCCTCCTCGCCCGACACGTGGACGATGAGGATCGGCACGTCCACCAGTTCGGCCAGGGCGATGGCCCGGTGGGTAGCCTCCCGCTCGACCACCGGCGGCCGCGAGGTGGCGTGGTAGCGGGGCGCCGTCCGGCCGGCGGCCTCCAGCCGTTCGGTCAGCCAGCCGATACAGTCGGCGTTTTCGGCGTGGACCATGGTCAGGGCGCCCTCGCGCCGGGCCACAGCGAAGACCTCCAGTATTTCCCGGTCGTTCAGCTTCAGGTCGTCGTAGGTCATGTAGATCTTGAAGGACGTGTAGCCGTCGTGGATGAGGGCCGGCAATTCCTGGCCTATCACCTGCTCCGTGGGATCGCTGATGATGAGGTGGAAGGCGTAATCGATAAGGGCCTTGCCCTCGGCCCGGCGGTGGTAGTC
>SMVY01000011.1 GCA_004357415.1 Gemmatimonadota bacterium | reverse complement strand
TCGGTATCGCCAGCGAGGTCGCCAGCGCGCTCGACTACGCCCACCGGCACGACGTGATCCACCGCGACATCAAGCCGGAAAACATCCTGCTGCACGATGGCCGGGCCCTGGTGGCCGATTTCGGTATCGCCCTGGCCGTCACCAGTGCCGGCGACACCCGCATGACCGAAACGGGGATGTCGCTGGGCACGCCCCATTACATGAGCCCCGAGCAGGCCATGGGTGAGCGGGAACTGGATGCCCGGAGCGACGTGTATGCCCTCGGGTGCGTGTTGTACGAAATGCTCACCGGCGAACCCCCGTTCACCGGCCCCACAGCCCAGGCCATCGTGGCCCGAGTGGTGACCGAGTCGCCGCGGCCTCTCATTCCGCAGCGGCACACCATTCCGCCGCACGTCGAAGCGACCGTCCTCAAGGCCATCGAGAAACTGCCGGCCGACCGATTCGCCACCGGAGCTTTGTTCGCCGACGCCTTGTCCCGGCCCGGTGCCATACCGATAGCGGCGACGCAAGCCAGTCCTGCCGGTGGCACGGCTTCGCGGTGGAATCCGCTCACCGCTGGGTTGACGGCGCTGGTGGCGATTCTTGGCGCGCTATTGGTTTGGACATGGGCCTCGTCCGCCGACCGGCCTGCTGGCGAGGTGATCCGGGTCGATCTCAGATTTCCCGCTGAGGATTTGAGGGGGTTCGGCCCCAGTCTGGCATTGGCGCCAGACGGTCGCGCCATGATCCGCAGTGCCGGTTCCAGTGGCGGGGTCACCGCGGCACGACTGTGGCTTCGACGGTGGGACAGGTTACACGAAGAGCTGATTCGGGGCGTGGATGGCGCCTTCAGTCCCGTCTACGCACCCGACGGCCGGTCGGTGGCGTACCTCACTCCGGTGAATGATCTCATGGTGTATGCCTTGGGGAGTGGCACCCAGACGATTGTGCTGGACTCGGGAATGACCGACGTGTCGATTCGTGGCGGCGGCATCGACTGGGGATCCGATGGTCTCCTCTACGCCAGCGGGCTCGAGGGTTTGATTCGCGTCGCACCATCGGGTGGCGTGCCCGAGCAATTGACCACGCTCGACACGCTGCGCGGGGACTTGGCCCATGCCTGGGTCGACGTGTTGCCCAACGCAAAGGGCGCGTTGATCACCATCATCCCCCGCAACGTAGCGGATTTCTCGAGCCACAGGGTGGCCGTGGCAGACTTCGCCTCCGGGGCGGTAACGGAGATCTTCCAGGGCGTCTTCGCCCGGTACGTCCCGTCAGGGCACGTCGTCTTCGTTCTGGCCGACGGCGCCATGGTGGCCGCCCCATTCGATCCGGAGAAGATGCTCGTCACCGGTGAGACGGTCCCACTCCCCGACAGCGTCAAGCTCGGCTCTACCGGCGCTGCGGAACTGGCCGTGTCGTCGTCGGGTAGCATGGCCTATCTGCCGAAGCGCGATGCGGCGCAGCGTCTCATGTGGGTCGATCGCGCTGGACGTGCGGAAGGCGTGTTCTCGGATTGGGTTGTTGAAATGGCCAACCCGAGCCTGTCTCCCGAAGGTTCCCGTGTGGCGGTGAGCGTTCGGGGTGATGATGAGGAGGGCTGGCACGTGTGGGTGCGGCCACTGAGCGGGGATCCCGAGGTCCGGCTATCGTACAACGGGGCCAGCAACACCCGTTCCCAATGGACTCCGGATGGAACGACCGTAACCTATGTTTCCGATCAACTCGGTCCCACCGAGATCTACAAGGCGAAGGCCGACGGTACCGGTGGAGAAACACTGATCTCCAGCGGCGATTCCCGGCCGATGTTTGGCCACACCTGGGCGCCTGACGGCAAGTGGCTGGTGCTGCGGACCGACAATCAGGCGACTGGGCGCGGAGACATCGTGGCCATCCGGCCGGGGGTGGACACCGTGGCCCGGGTGCTGGTTGCCTCGACCGAGGAAGAACTATCCCCTTCCGTGTCGCCCGATGGCCGTTGGCTGGCGTATGTCTCGTCCGTTAGTGGTCGGCGAGAGATCTACATCAGGGAGTTTCTCGGCGCCAGCGACCACGTCGAACGCGTGTCGCGCAACGGAGGAACCGAGCCGGTGTGGTCACGGAGCGGTCGCGAACTGTTCTACCGAAGTGCCACCGACAGCCTCATGTCGGTCGAAGTGCTACCTGGGTCTGTGGCGCGCCTGGGGAGACGCCAATCGTTGTTTTCGACGTTCGGCTATCTCCCGCATGAGTTCCACAGGAATTACGATGTCGCTCTCAACGGCGAGCGTTTCCTCATGGTGCAGAACGTCGAGCAGGACGTGGGGTTGGTTGTGGTGTTCAACTGGGACGAGGAACTGCGGGGTTTGTTCGACAACTGAGAGTGCGCAGGTCGCAGTGCGCAGTACGCAGGAACTGCAGCGATCACCATCACCCATCACCTATCACCTATCACCTATCACCTATCGATCGAATATTGGGGGATCATGAACATGCTTGGCAAGATGAAGATGGCGGGGGTACTCATTGCGTTACCCATGGCCGCATTCGCCTGTGGCTCCGCTGGTGATTCTGAGACGGCCGACGCCCCAGTCACTCCGTCGGAGCCCATCGTGGTGGCCGAGGTGGGCTTCGCCACCCCGGAATCGGTGTTGCACGACGAAGTCGCCGACCTGTATCTGGTGTCCAACATCAACGGTCATCCGCTGCAGCCGGACGGCAACGGTTTCATCTCACGGATTTCGCCGTCGGGCGAGGTCGTGGACCTCAAGTGGATCGATGGTGAGGCCGAGGGCGTTACGCTGAGCGCGCCCAAGGGGATGGCCATCGTGGGTGATGTGCTGTATGTGACCGACATCGACGTGGTGCGCATGTTCGACCGGGTTACCGGGGAGCCGCTGGGGGAGATCGAAGTGGAGGGCGCTACCTTTCTCAATGACCTGGCGCCGGCCGCGGACGCCGGTGTCTACCTGACGGATACGGGCTTCCAGTTGAGTGCCGATGGCGGCTTCGAACCCTCGGGGACCGACGCGGTCTACCACATTGCCGCCGACGGTGACGTTCACACATTGATCGCCGATCCTGGCCTGGGTGGTCCCAACGGCGTGGTCGAGGTCGACGGCGAAGTGTGGGTGGTGACGTTCGGGTCCGGCGAAATATTCCGGCTGGTGGATGGCGAGCGGGTGGATTTGATGACCGTGGCCGAGGGCCAACTGGACGGTATCGTCTTGGTAGGCGATCGATTGTTCGTCTCCAGCTGGGGCAGCCAAGGGGTACACGCTGGCGTTGTTGGCGGAGAATTCTCGGCCGTGGTAACCGAGGTACAATCGCCGGCCGACATCGGCTACGACGCCACGCGCAACGTCATGTTGATTCCGTTGTTCGAGTTGGATGAGGTGAGGATCGTGCCTCTATAGGTGCGCGGGAGTAAGGGAGTCAGAGTGATGAGTGTTGAAGTTTGAGGTAGGAAGTGGTATGTGCATGTAGATCACTTCACACTTCAACGCTCAGCATTCATACTTCATGAGGACCGCCATGCGGCGACGTTCGTTCCTGAGAACCACGGTGGGAGCCGGCGCCGCCCTGGCGCTGCCGCCCTCGATCCTTCAGGCCTGCCGGCCCGAACCGGCGCCGGTGCTTGCGAGGCTCGATCCCATCGGGGTGCAGCTCTACACCATCCGCGACTTGGTCCGGGACGACATGGCGGCTGCGCTCTCCGCCGTGGCGGATATCGGCTACAGCGAAGTGGAGTTCGCCGGGTATTTCGATCACGATCCGGTCGAGATCCGTTCCTGGTTGGATGGGGCTGGGTTGACGGCGCCCGCGGCCCACGTTTTCCCCCTCGAGGTAGACCACCTGGAGCCGGTGCTGGAGAGCGCGTCGGTGCTGGGACACCGGTACCTGGTGGTCCCCTGGATCCCGTCAGAGCAGCGGGAGACGCTGGATGGGTATCGCCGAGTGGCGGAACGGTTCAATACGGTGGCGCTGGCCGTCCGTGAGGCCGGCCTGCAGTTCGCTTATCACAACCACCATTTCGAGTTCGAGCCGATCGACGGCCAGGTTCCCTTCGACGTTTTGCTGGAGGAAACCGACCCGGATCTGGTCCAGATCGAACTGGACCTGTTCTGGATCATCCACGGGGGCGGTGATCCGTACGACTACTTCGCCCGCTACCCCGGGCGCTATCCCTTAGTCCACGTGAAGGACCGGTTGGCGGACGGAGCTATGGTGGACGTGGGGGACGGTGCCATTGACTTTGCGGCGATTTTTTCCCGAAGCGAACAAGCAGGAATCCGTCACTATTTCGTGGAGCACGACCGACCGGATGACCCGCTGGAGAGCCTTCGGCGGAGCTATGCGTATCTGGAAGGCATGATGGTAGGGAAGTAGGCGGTGGTCAGTGGACGGTTGACAGTCGCTTGCCACCCGCCACTAGCCACCAGCCACCAGCCACCGTACCTTCGCCCCATGCTCCCACATCCCCGACGCAAGAAATACGACGTTTGCATTGTCGGCTCCGGTGCGGGCGGTGGCATGGCCGCCTACATGCTCACCAAGGCCGGCGCCGACGTGGTCATGCTGGAAGCCGGTGGTCCGTGGAACAACGCCACCGACTCCGCCATGTTCACCTGGCCTTATGAAACGCCCCGTCGTGGTTCCTCCACCCGCGAGCGGCCATTCGGCGAATTCGACGCCTGCATCGGCGGGTGGGACATCGAGGGCGAGCCGTACACCCGCGCCGAGGGCACCCGGTTCGACTGGTGGCGGGCGCGGATGGTGGGTGGCAGGACCAATCACTGGGGTCGGATCTCGCTACGGTTCGGGCCCTACGACTTCCGGCGCAAGAGCCGCGATGGCCTGGGTGACGACTGGCCTATCAGCTATGAGGACCTCGAGCCTTACTACGACGAGGTAGATCGCCTGGTCGGCATCTTCGGCAGTCACGAAGGGCTGCCCAATGAGCCCGACGGAGTGTTCCTGCCACCGCCCAAGCCCAGGTGTTACGAACTCCTCGTCAAGCAGGCGTGCGACCAGCTGGACATCACTTGCATCCCGTCACGGTTGTCGATTCTCACGCGGCAGCTGAACGGGCGCCCGGCGTGCCACTATTGCGGGCAGTGCAACCGGGGGTGCTCTGTCAACGCCAACTTCTCGTCCACCAACGTTCTCATCATGCCGGCGCTCGAGACCGGAAGGCTCACGTTGATCACCGACGCGATGGCACGTGAGGTGACGGTCAACGCTGACGGCCTGGCGACCGGCGTATCCTACATCGACAGGACCGACGGCACGGACCAGCACGTGGAGGCGTCGGTCGTGGTTCTCGCGGCAAGTGCCTGCAGCTCAGCGCGTATCCTGTTGAACTCGGAATCCACTTCGTTCCCGCATGGCTTGGCCAATTCGAGTGGCGTCGTCGGTAAGTACCTGACGGACACGACCGGGTCAGACGTCGCCGGATTCATTCCCAAGCTGGTGGGCAACATCCCGCACAACGAAGACGGCGTCGGCGGTGGGCACCTCTACATGCCGTGGTGGCTGGACAACTCCAAGCTCGATTTTCCACGGGGCTATCACGTGGAAATCTGGGGTGGTCGTGGCGTCCCCGGTTACGGCTTCATGGGCGGTATCCAGCATTACCCTGGTGGCGGTGGGTACGGGACGGAATTGAAACAAGCGTACCGTGACTACTACGGCACCACCATCGGGTTCTCGGGCCGGGGGGAAATGGTGCCCAACGAACACTCGTACTGTGAACTGGACCCGGAGGTGACGGACCAGTGGGGCATCCCGGTGCTGCGGTTCCACTGGCAGTGGAGCGACTACGAGTATCTGCAAGTCAAACACATGCAGGAGACGTTCCGGGAGATCATCGACGCCATGGGAGGTGAGGTGTGGTCGCCCATGCCGACGAAGGAGCAGGGCTACGGCATCGCCACGGGGGGGCGCATCATCCACGAATTGGGAGTGGTTCGCATGGGGCGTGATCCCGCCACCTCCGTTCTCAACTCCCACTGCCAGGCCCACGACGTGAAGAACCTGTTCCTGGCCGACGGCGGGCCGTTCGTGTCGCAGGCGGACAAGAACCCCACCTGGACCATCATGGCCCTGGCGATGCGGACCTCCGAGTACATCAGTTCCCAGCGCCGGCGGGGTGAGCTATGACCGACATGACCCGGCGAGACGCGGTACAGGCGATGTCGTTAGCCGCGTGGGCTACGGTGTTCCTGGTGACTCCGGCCGAGGCCGGTCGTGCGGCCCGGGCGGTCGAACGGGCTCTCAACGGCCATCAAGCGTATGAGCCGCAGTTCTTCACCGCGGAGGAATGGGAGACGGTACGGATGCTGGTGGACTTGATCATCCCGGCCGACGAACGGTCGGGCAGCGCCACCGACGCCGGCGTCCCCGAGTTCATGGATTTTACCATGGTGGATAGGCCCTCGGGCCAGGCCCCAATGCGTGGTAGTCTGATGTGGCTCGACATGGTGTGCAACGACCGATACCGCCGCCGGTTCGTCAGGTGCAGCGACGATCAACGGAAGGAATTGCTAGACGACATCGCCTGGCCTGATCGTGCGCCCGAACACATGGTCCAAGGGGTGGCGTTCTTCAACAGTTTTCGTGATTTCACAGCGTCAGGGTTCTTCTCCAGCAAGATCGGCGTGCAAGACGTCCAGTACCTGGGCAACGTGGCTCGCCGCGAGTGGCCCGGCTGTCCGCCGGACGTGCTGCGACACCTGGGCGTCAGTTACCAGGACGAGCAGTGAGCGATCGACTGGGCATAGGCTTCATCGGCAGCGGCTTCAACGCCCGGTTCCACATGCAGTCCATGGTTGGCGTGCGGAACGCCGACGTGCGCGGTGTGTGGAGCCCCAACCAGCGGCGGGCCAAGGACGCGGCGGCAATGGCGACGGTGCTCGAGGTGGGTGAAGCCCGGGCCTACCGCTCGATCCGCGCCATGGTGGCCGACCCGGCCATCGACGCCATCTGGCTGTGCGGCCCCAACCACGCGCGGATCGAGAACGTGGCCGAAGTGGTGGACGCGGTCACCTCGGGACACGGACGACTCAAGGGAATCGCTTGCGAGAAACCGCTGGCGCGAAATGTTGGCGAAGCAACCGAAGTGCTCCGGATGGTCAAACAGGCCCGCCTAAACAACGGTTATCTCGAGAACCAGCTGTTTGCGCCGCAGGTGGAGCGGGGACGGCAGCTGCTGTGGGCCCGCGGCGCGGCGCTCACCGGACGTCCCTACCTGGCGCGCGCCGCCGAGGAGCACAGCGGGCCGCACATGCCGTGGTTCTGGCAGGGCAAGCTGCAGGGTGGCGGTGTTCTCAACGACATGATGTGCCACTCGGTGCTGGTGGTGAGGCACTTGCTCACGGAACCGGGCCGGCCCCTGGCCACGGTCAAGCCGGTCAAGGTCACCGGCCACATCGCCAGCCTGAAGTGGTCGCAGCCGGCCTACGCCAAACGGCTGGCACGGGAGATGGGGAAACAGGTCGATTATCGCCGTCACCCCTCGGAAGACTTCGCCAGCGTCTTGATCGAATTTCGCACCGACGACGGCCAACTGGTCATCGGCGAAGCCACCACCTCCTGGAGCTTCGTCGGCGCCGGCCTCAGACTATCGGCCGAATTGCTGGGCCCGGAATACTCCATGAGCTGGAACACCCTGGATACCGGCCTCAAGTTGTTCTTCAGCCGTCAGGTGCAGGGCAAGGCCGGCGAGGATCTGGTGGAGAAGCAGAACGCCGAGGTGGGGTTGATGCCGGTCGTGGCCGACGAGGCGGTGGCCTACGGCTACGAGGCAGAGAATCGCCACTTCGTGCGCGCGTTTCTCAGGGGCGAGAAACCGTCACTCACGTGGGACGACGGACTGGACGTAGTGAAGTTGCTGATGACGGCCTATCAGTCGGCGGAGCAGGGGAAG
>SMVY01000131.1 GCA_004357415.1 Gemmatimonadota bacterium | reverse complement strand
GCGGCGCGCCGAAGCTGTGGGATGTATGGAACGCCCAATTGAAATTGGGCGCCACGTTGTAACTGTGGGTTCCCTCCCGATCGACCGGCGACAACCGCTCCAGCTGGGGCTGCCCCTCGAGCGGAGTGCGGTACAGGTAACGCTGGGTGGGATTGTCGGGCGAGGCGATGAAGTAGAGCCACTCCTCGTCGGTGTCGACCCCGACGATGCTGATGACGTCGAACTCACCCGGCGTCAGCAGCCGGCGGGTGGCGCCGTCCCGGGAAACGATGTAGGCGTGGTTCCAGCCGTCTTTCTCGCTGGTCCACAGAAACGACCGGCCGTCGTCAAGCCAGGCGAAGTCGTCCACCGTCTCCACCCATGCCTCGTCGCGCTCGGTCAGTACCGAATGGACCTTGCCGGTCGCCACGTCGCCGATCAGGAGGTCGAGGGTGTTCTGCAACCGGTTGAGCCGCTGCATCACCACCTGGTCGGAGTTGGCGGCCCACTCCATCCGGGCGATGTAGTAGTTGCGCGAATCCCCCGGCATGCTGAACCAGGTGATGTCGCCGCCGTCGGCCGACACCACTCCCACCCGGTTGGCGGAGTTGGTCTCGCCCGCCTTGGGGTACTGCACCGGGTTCACCTGCGAATACAAGGAATCCGTGTCGTTGATCAGGTTGAAGTTGCGCACGCCCTCGGCGTCGAGTTGCCAGAAGGCGATCCGCCGGCCGTCCGGGCTCCAGCGCCAGCCGTCCCGCAGGCCGAACTCTTCTTCATAGACCCAGTCGAAAGTCCCGTTGATGATGGTGCGGGAGCCGTCGTCGGTGAGCTGGGTGATCTGCCCGGTGCGCAGGTCCTCGGTGTAGAGGTTGTTCTTCACCACGTAGCCCACCCGGTCGCCGTCGGGAGAGAACTTGGCGAACATGAGCGACGACTCCGGCGCCTCGCTGCCACCCAGTTGCTGGAGCGCGCCGCTGGCGCGGTCGAGCACCCAGTAGTCACCCCGGGTGTTGGTGCGCCACACGCGCTTGCTGTTGGTAAAGATCAGCAGTCGCTCGAACTCGTCACTCCAGGCGTAGTTCCGGATGCTGAGGGGGACCGTGTCCCGCGCCGGTATCAAATCATCGGCCGGCACGAACACCGACCGGGCCGCCGTCTCGGTGTCGTAGCGCACGATGTCACGGCCGGGACCGTCTTCGCGCCGCTCCAGCGTGGTATAGGAAGTTCCGTCACCCAGCCACCGGACCGGGCCAAACCGTTCGCTACGGAAGTCTTTCGACCCATAGATGCGGTCGACCGTGAGCCGAGCGCCATCGGCCTCCTGCGCGCGAAGGAGCGGCCCCGGTGCAACGAGAAGGAGGGAACCAGCGAGGAAGACGTTACTAACTAGAATGGACATGGGCGATTTCATGAGTCAGCGAAGTACCTAGTATGGGCGTCCGACCGTGAAGCCGGCATGAAACTACTGGGAAAACGTACGAAAACCACCAGCTGTCCGATTCGACGAATTGTGATCGTCACAACGTGGAACGTCGGCCAGGTGTCTGGAGTTTGGCTTCTGGGGCTAACGGCTGATGGCCGATGCCTGACGTGCTACCTCCAGCGCCCGCTTCAAGAACACCCCCGTGTGGGTCCCGGCCGCTGCCGCCACTTCTTCCGGCGTGCCTTGGGCCACCACCTTGCCGCCACCCTCGCCACCCTCGGGCCCCAGATCGATGACCCAGTCGGCCGTCTTGATGACGTCGAGGTTGTGCTCGATCACGATCACGGTGTTGCCCTTGTCGACCAGGCGGTGCAACACCTCCAGCAGGAGCCGCACGTCTTCAAAGTGGAGCCCCGTGGTCGGCTCGTCCAGGATGTACAGCGTCCTACCGGTATCGCGCTTGGCCAGCTCGGTCGACAGCTTGACCCTCTGGGCCTCGCCGCCCGACAACGTGGTGGCGGACTGCCCCAGATGGATGTAGCCCAGGCCCACGTCGTTCAGCAATTCCAGCTTGTCGGCGATGCGCCGCTGGTTGGTGAAGAATTCCAGCGCGTCGGCCACCGTCAGATCGAGCACGTCGGCGATGCTCTTCCCCTGGTAGCGCACCTCCAGCGTCTCGCGGTTGTAGCGCCGGCCCTTGCACACCTCACACGAGATATACACGTCGGGGAGGAAGTGCATTTCGATCTTGACCAGCCCGTCGCCCTGGCAGGCCTCGCACCGGCCGCCCTTCACGTTGAAGGAGAACCGGCCCGGCCCGTAGCCCCGCATCTTGGCCTCCGGCAGGGCGGCGAACAATTCGCGGATGGGAGTGAACAGACCGGTGTACGTGGCGGGATTGGACCGGGGCGTCCGCCCGATGGGGCTCTGGTCGATGTCGATGACCTTGTCGATCTGATCCAGCCCCTCGATCCGCGTGTGGACGCCGGGCACGATCTTGGCCCTATAGAAGTGGCGGGCCAGCGCCCGATACAGGATGTCGGTCACCAGACTCGACTTGCCGGAGCCCGACACTCCCGTCACGGCCACGAACATCCCCAAGGGAAAATCGACTGTCAGATTATCCAGGTTGTTCTCGGCGGCGCCGACGATCCGCAACCGGCGTTTGGGAGTCCTGAGACGCCGGGCTGGCGGCACCGGAATCCGTAGCTCCCGTCGCAGGTATCGGGCGGTGAGCGAGGTGGGGTGGGCCATCACCTCGGCCACGGTGCCCTCGGCCACCACCTCACCGCCGAACCGGCCGGCCCGTGGTCCCAGATCTATGACGTGGTCGGCCGCCCGGATGGTGTCTTCGTCGTGCTCGACCACGATCACCGTGTTCCCCAGGTCGCGCAGTTCCGACAGCGTGTCGAGCAGCCGGTTGTTGTCCCGCTGATGGAGCCCGATGCTGGGCTCGTCGAGGATGTACAACACGCCCACCAGGCGCGACCCGATCTGGGTGGCCAAGCGGATGCGCTGGGCTTCCCCGCCCGACAGCGACCCGGCCGACCGGCCCAGCGTCAGATAGTCCAGCCCCACGTTCCGCAGGAACCGGAGCCGGTCACACACTTCTTTCAAGATCGGTCCTGCGACGTCGGCCTCCAGCCCCCGCCCTCCGTTCGACTTGATTGGCAGGCTGCCGAAGAATTCCAGCGCCCGGTCGATCGACAGATCCACCACGTTGCCGATGCTCTGCCCTTCGACCAATACCGCCAGGCTCTCGGGCTTGAGCCGCTTGCCGCCACAGGTATGACACCGCTGCTCGACCATGAATTCGCTGAGGGACGAGCGGACCGAGTCACTCGACGTCTCGCGATAGCGGCGCTGCACGTTTTCGAGGATGCCCTCCCACTCGCTCTCGAACGACTTCCGCCCCTTGGCGCTGAACTTGAGCGTGCGGCCCGGTAGTCCATGGAGTAACGCCTGCCGGCCCTCGTCGGAAATCTCTCCCCACGGTGCGTTCGGATCGAAGTCGAGGGCCTTGGCCAGCGTGGGCAGCACCACCCGCCGCAGATAACCGTTGGGTTCACCCCAGGGCAGCACCACGCCCTCGAGGATGGAAATCTGCGGGTCGGCCAATACCAGGTCGGGACTCACTTCACGCTGGGTCCCCAGCCCGTGGCAGTCGGGGCACACGCCGAACGGTGAGTTGAAGGAGAATTGCCTGGGCTCCAAATCGGCCAGGGAGAAACCGCATTGGGGACAGGAAAACCGTTCCGAGAACATTACCGATTCGGGGTCCGCTCCCTCGCGGTAACGAACCACCTCGAGCACGCCCTCGGACACTTTGAGGGCCGTTTCGATCGAGTCGCTCAGGCGGGAGCGGTCAGGCGGACGGACGGTCAGGCGGTCGACTACGACTGCAATCGAGTGATTCTTGCGCCGGTTGAGTTTGGGGACATCGTTCAGGTCGCAGGTGGCGCCGTCCACCCGCACCCGGACGAAGCCGCGCTTGCGGATGTCCTCGAACAGGTCCTTGAACTCCCCCTTGCGGCCCTGTACCATCGGTGCGAGAATCTCGACCCGGGTGCCTTCGGGCCAGCCGGCAACGGTCTCGGCGATTTGACTGGCATTTTGGCGTTCTACCGGGCTGCCGTCGTTGGGGCAGTGGGGCACCCCTACCCGGGCCCACAGTAGCCGCAGATAGTCGTACACCTCGGTGACGGTGCCGACGGTCGACCTGGGGTTGTGTCCCGTGGTCTTTTGCTGGATGGAGATGGCCGGCGAAAGTCCTTCAATGGCATCGACATCCGGCTTTTCCATGAGGCCCAGAAATTGCCTCGCATATGACGATAGCGACTCCACGTAGCGGCGCTGCCCCTCGGCATAAATAGTGTCGAACGCGAGCGAGGACTTGCCCGAGCCCGACAGCCCGGTCACCACGGTGAGGCGCTCCCGGGGGATGGCCACCGAGATGTCCTTCAGGTTGTGTTCTCGCGCACCGCGGACGGTCAGATACTCTTGAGGCATAGCCTTGAAAGATAGGCGGGGACCCGGACGGGATTCAATGGGCGGAGGTAAGGAGCGGGAGGGTGCTGGACTCCGCACGCCGGCGTAAGAGGGGAAAGAGGGCTAAGAGGGAAAAGGGCGCGAGATCGGGAGGCCGGCAGCTGCCAGCGGGGGCGGCACTGGGAGGCCGGGCCCCTGGACATCCCCCCCGCCAGCCATACCATAGAGAGAAACACCAGAACCTTACAGGGGTGGGGAGAACATGCGCCGCTACCGACGCCACCGCGCCAGCGGTCGGGAACACGCAGTCGACGAACATTTCGGTACCCACGGCCTGGAGGCCGAGCCATTGTCTCAGGAGCCTGACGACGACACCACCGTCCGGCCCTTTGCCGAGGGAGACGCCGACCAGGACGAGCTGCCGGAGGTTCCACTGACCAAGGAGGGCCCCGACCCCGCCCGGATGTTGCGGCGGGCGCGCCGGGCGGCTCGGGGCGGCAGGCAGCGCGATGCGGTGCAGGCCTACCGCGACCTTCTGGAGGCGGCCCAAGACAATATCGAGGGCCGGCTGGAAATGGCCCGGCTGTTGGAGGCGGACGAGGACACCAGCGGCGCCATGACCCATCTCGACCGCGCCGTCGAACTGGCCCCCGACCGACCGGACGTGCTGACCGAACGGGGTGCCCTCAAGGCCCGGCTCAAGGAGTACCTAGCCGCGGCCGCCGATCTGGATAGCGCCCTCACGCTCGACGCGGGGTACGCCCCGGCACATTTCCACCAGGGGATGGTGCTCCTCAGAAAAAGCCGGAACGGGGATGCCGCCATCAGCTTCCGGAGCGCGCTATCCCATCAAGCCGACTACCCCCAAGCTCGCTATTACCTGGGCGAGGCCCTCAACCTCATGGGAGAATTCGACAGCGCCATCGCCACGCTGGAGCAGGCCATCGAGTCCGACCCCACGGACCCGAGGGTCTACCGGCTCCTGGGCCGCGTGCTGGACCGCTGCAGCCGTCCGGAAGAAGCGATACTGCTGTACCAGAAGGCCCGTGAGGTGGCAGGCCGTTGATCCGTATCATCGTCGATGATCTGGCCTTTCTCGAGGTCGACGCCGTGGTGCGTCCAGCCGATCAGGTGCTGGAACCAGCCTCGAGTTCGGCCGCACGCATGGACCACATGGCCGGCGAAGAGTTTATCCGGCAGTGCCGCGTGTCATCGCCGTTGGAGGTGGGATCGGCGGTCGTCACCGGGAGCGGCGAGCTGGCGGCGGGGTACGTCATTCACCTAGTCATCAAGAGCGACGAGATCAACGCCGGCCGCGACGCGGTCGAGCGGGCTCTCCAATCGGCTTGGCACTGCGCCAACGAGTGGCAACTGGCCCGCGTCGCCACCCCGCTCGTGGGAGCCGGGGTCGGGCAACTGACGCTTGAGGATGCTGCCGGACTTCTCAAACACACGCTGGCCAAGCGGCCTCAGACGGCCTACCCCTCGGAAGTCCAGGTGGTGCTCGATCGTGAACACGACCGCGACCTGGTAACGGGCATCCTGGAACAGGCGGCCGTATGAGCCGGCGACGCTTCACCCTCGTGGCGGTAACCCTGTGGCTGGGCGCCATGGGCTGGCTGGTCCAGCGGGAGTACCTGACGCCCGAGGCGGCGCTGTTGCTCGACGCCGGCCTGAGAATCCCCCCGGGGGCCACGTTCTTCGCCGTGTCGCTGGGCGACCGCCAGATCGGCACTGCGTCGATCACCGCCGACACGCTGGCAAACGGGGTGCGAGTGGTGACCCGCTACGACCTCGATGTCCCGTTCGCCGAGGGGCCGACTCACCTCGTGTCGGTCACCAGCGCCGTCTATTCACGCGATCTACGCCTACGGCGCTTTGCCCGCCGCTCCTCGGGTGACTTCCCGCCGTCGGTGCTCGAGGGTGTCGTCGACGGCGACAGCCTGCTCACTCTCCGGATGGGCGCGCCCGGATCTGCCCCGGACCAGACCGTCAGACAGCCGACCGGCGGCCAACTGTTGTTGCCGTCTGCCATCCCGCTCCGGGTGGCGTTGACCGGCAAACTCCGCGTCGGCAGCACCATCGAAACGCGCGTGGTCGATCTGGCGACACTCACGCTCAGGACCGAACGGGCCACCATCGTGGCCGATTCGGTATTCGTGGTGCCCGACAGTGCCGATCTCGACACGGTCACCAACCGCTGGGTCCCGGCGACGTACGACACCATCACTGCCTATCGGTTCGATCACACGGCATTCGGCCTGCCGATGCACACCTGGGTGGACCAGACGGGCTACGTCATCTACGTAACCACGCCGCTGGGCTACACCCTCGAACGCTCGGCGTTCGAATTGGTGAGCGGCAACTACCGGCGGGCGGGGCGACGTACCGAAAGGGCCGTACCGGGGTCACCCAGCCGGGGGATCACCACCGTCTCGGCCAACCGGCGCGTGGTCGACCGGATGACAACGTTGCTGGAAGGCGGGCCGGCGGCCGGTGATTCCCTCGCTTGGGCCGCGCTCGACCTCGATACGCCGTGGCAACACGTCGTGGCAGACACCGTGTTCACCTCGAGCCGTTCCCGGTTCGGCGAGGCAACGCTGATCGTCGACTACCGGATTCCCTACGCCGATGACGACGGCTGGGATCAGTTGGACCCCGGCGCCTACGACGGCGATGATCCCCGGGTCGGCGCCCAGGCCCGGCGCATCATCGATGGGGAGCGGCGGGTCATGGCCGCGGTCGACGAACTGGTTCACTGGGTGTACCAGGAGATCGCGTTGGTGCCGGCCACGGAACCGGCCAGTGCCTGGTGGGTGTTGGATCAAGGGGCGGGCGACGCCAGCGGGAAAGCCGCCGTATTCGTGGCGCTCAGCAGGTCGGTCGGCATTCCGGCGCGGCCCGTGGCGGGGTTCGTGTACCACGACGGGCGTTTTCATTATAGTGCATGGGCAGAGGTGTGGCTCACCGAGTGGGCGCCGGTCGATCCCACGCTGGGGCAGACGTTTGCCGACGGGTCGCACATCCGCCTGACGATCGGAAGCCTGGCACTCCCCGGCAGCCTCCCGGAACTCATCGGGCGGCTGCGTCCGCGCGTGCTCAGCATCGAGGAGGCGCCATGATTAAGCTGGAGGGCGTCACCAAACGCTACGGCTCGTTCACTGCCGTCGACGGCATCGACCTCGCCATCGAGGCCGGGGAGCTGTTCGGGTTCCTCGGTCCCAACGGCGCCGGAAAGACCACCACACTCCGAATGATCGTCGGCATCCTCCGGCCCACTGCGGGCGTCATCACCGTGGGCGGAGAGGACATCCTCACCAATCCGATGGCCGCCAAGGCCATACTGGGATATATCCCCGACCGACCATTTGTCTACGACAAGTTGACCGGTGTCGAGTTCCTCCGTTTCGTGGCCTCGCTCTATGGCCAGGAGGGGAATGCCGTAGAGCGCCGCATCGACGAATTGCTCGAGTTGTTCGAGCTGACGCCCTGGCGCGACGAGCTGACCGAATCATACAGCCACGGCATGCGGCAAAAGGTCATCATCGCCAGCGCCTTGGTGCACCGGCCCAAGGTGATCGTGGTCGACGAACCCATGGTGGGCCTCGACCCCCGGAGCGCCAAGTTGCTCAAGGCGCTGTTCCGCCAATTCGTGGACCGAGGCGGCACCATCCTGATGAGCACCCACACGATGGAGGTGGCCGAGGCCATGTGCGACCGCATCGCCATCATCCAGAACGGAAGAATCGTCGCCTGCGGCACCATGGACGAATTGCGCCAACAGACCCAGAAAGGCCTGAGCCTGGAGGAGCTATTCCTCAGACTAACCGGCGGCGAAGAAGCCCAGGAACTAAGCGCGGTACTGGGGGAGTGATGTCTCCCTCTAACCCCCTTAGCCTGTTAGCCCCTTAGCCCCTTAGCCCTCTTTTCCCTCTTAGCCCTCTTAGCCCCCTCTTAGAATGCCCTCCCAACCCTCAATAATCGCCATCGTCGCCCCCAAATGGCGCACGGCCCTCGCCCGGCTCCGCAAGAAAGATTCGGGCGCCGGTACCCGCGCGTTGTTGCTGGCCTTGGTAGGCTTGGGGTTCTGGCTGGCGGTGTTCGGCATCATGTACCGGGTGCTGCGTTACTTCCAGGGCGTCGAGGAAATCGGCGATCTGGTGGCCGCCAAACTGCTGGGCATCATCCTCCTGGCGTTCATGTCACTGCTGTTGCTGTCCAACCTGATCACCGCCCTCAGCACCTTCTTCCTGGCCAAGGATCTGGACATGCTGGTGGCGGCGCCGTTGGATCCGTTGCGCTTCTATCTGGCCAAGCTGGGCGAGACCGTGGTCCACTCGTCGTGGATGGTCATCCTCATGGGACTCCCCATCTTCACCGCCTACGGCATCGTCTATCATGGCGGGCCGTGGTTCCCCCTGGTAGTGGCGGTGGCACTGATCCCGGTGTTGATAATCCCGGCGGTGGTGGGCACGGCGGCGACCGAGGTGCTGGTAAACGTCTTCCCCGCCCGGCGGACACGCGATCTGTTGAGCCTGATCGCCATCGGCGCGGCCGGCGGCGTGGTGCTGTTACTCCGGCTTATCCGGCCTGAGCAGATCGTCCGCCCGGAGGGGTTCAGAAACCTGGTCGACTTCCTCACCCTGTTGCGCACGCCGACCAACCCGTTCTTGCCGAGCGAGTGGAGCAGCCAGATGGTGATGAACTGGCTGTTGCGGGTGGCCGACCCGCTGCCGATCGTCCTGTTGTGGTCGAGCGTGGTGGCATTCGTGGCCCTGGGGGCGGCGGTCCACTTCAAGCTCTACTGGCCCGGCTTCTCCAAGGCGCAGGAAGGCGCCGAGCGTTTCGTGCGGGGGCGCAAGTGGGGCGCGGTGCTGGGCTGGGTGTTGAAGCCGCTGCCGGTGCAACGCCGGGAGTTCATCATCAAGGATCTGCGGCTGTTCTTCCGCGACACCACCCAGTGGAGCCAGCTGATCCTGTTGGTGGTGCTGATGGCGGTGTACCTGTTCAACATTCGGGCGCTGCAGTTGTTCTCGGGCGAGCAGCTGCCGTTCTTCCTGGTGACCCTGGTGGTGTTTCTCAATCAGGGACTGGCCGGCTTCGTGCTGGCCGCCATCGCGGCCCGTTTCATCTTCCCGTCCATATCGCTCGAAGGACGGCAGATGTGGCTGCTGCGGTCGAGCCCGCTCGACCTGGAAGCGATGATGTGGAGCAAGTACTGGATCGGGACGCTGCCGCTGTTGCTGGTGGCACTGATTCTCACCGTGCTGACCAACACCCTGCTCGAGGCGTCGCCCTTCATGATGGCGTTGAGTATTGGGACCATCGTGCTGTTCACCCTGGCCATCAGCGGCTTGGCCCTGGGCTTCGGCGCCTTGTACCCGCAGTTCGATACCGAGAACGCGGCCCAGATCCCCACCAGCTTCGGCGGGCTGGTGTTCATGATGACGACGGTGTCGCTGCTGGGCCTGATCATCGTGGTCGAGGCGGTGCCGGTGGTGGCCTACCTGCGAGCGCGCCAGGCGGGCGCCGACCTGGGGTTGACGCCGGAGGTGTACCTGGCGCTGGGCGTGGTGGTGGTGGTGTGCATCATAGCGACGATACTGCCGCTCAGGCTGGGGCTCAAGAGGATGATGCAGATGGAGTTCTGAGTTGAGGGCGTAGGACGTAGGACGTGCGGTGTGCGGTGCAAGGTCGTGTGTGACCATGTCATCGTCAATTCTCTTACGCTGCCCGACCTCCACGGCCAACACTTGAAGACGCTCTGGTAGAGGGCAGCGGTTGACTTGTGCACTGGAGAAAATTGCGCACGTTCAGTGATCGACGACTTCAGACTGGTTCGAATACCAAGGAGGGCGCGGTACCGTCGTCCACTCAGACTTCGACCTAACGATCATGCAACTGACCGTCTATGCTCTCGCTGTAGCCCTCGCGAGTATCTTTGCCTCCTGGGTCCTGTTCCTCGACCTGGTGATCCTCTACCAAGCGTATGGGCTGTGGAGCGGTGTGGCAGGATTGGTGCTCGCGCCCATCACCTACCTCGTCGTGCCGTGGTACGCCTTGATCGCGCTCGGCGAGTGGGTGCCGCTTGCTTTTGGATATGGCAGCCTGGTCGTGGGAATCGTGTCCATCCGGCTGGGGAGCGCCCATCATAAACGGCGCGAGTGATGACACCGCTCGCGGCCTCACATCACAGACGGTGGACAGTGGACGGTTGACTGATGCTCCGGAAGCGACCGTCCACCGTCCACCACCCATGAAACGCACCTGGCTCAAGTGGATCCTCGTTGTCGCATACGTTGCCCTGGTGGGCGCCGTGGCGGCTCACCGTTATGGCACCGCGGGTGTCCCCTCGGATTTCGACGTCTTCTGGCGGGCCGGGTACCGGTTCCTGCACAGCCAGCCACTGTATCCATCCGAACCGATCGACACGTCTTTCCTCTATCCACCGTTCGCTGCATTCGTCTTCCAACTCCTCGCCTTGTTCCCGCTCCGTGTGGCAGCCGCCGGGGCGTGGTTGGTCCTTACCCTGGTCTTCCCGGTCGCGGTCTGGCTTACCTGGGACATCGTGACCGCGCTTTTCCCTACCGCCAGCCGGCGGGTGTTGCCGTTCATCCTGGCGACCGCCGTATCGTTTCGGTTTTTCCAGGCCGACGCCGGCTGGATCCAG
>SMVY01000130.1 GCA_004357415.1 Gemmatimonadota bacterium | reverse complement strand
GGCCAATCTGACCCAGGGCACGAATACTACGGTCGCCGCTGGAATTATTTTTGGCCAGTGGAGCGAGCTCTTCGTGGGCAGTTGGGGAAGTGGCACTGAGCTGATCGTTGACAACTTCACGCTGGCCGCGCAAGCCAAGGTGCGATTGATTGGCCTGGCGATGACCGACGTTGGCATCCGTCATGGGGCGTCATTTAGCGTTTTCAAAGGTGCATTAATTGCCTGACGAGTATACGGGCTGCGGACTTCATGGGGCTCTTTCTGGCGGATTCACGGCCGCCTCTTCCAACCCTGTGTGGTCGCGCAGTTCCCATCCGTGGGGCGTCGGTGTTCTAAGTTGCGCCGGCGTTCCCACTCCTCCACTCCTCGACGTGAGGGGTGGGGCTAGTGGTTGACGTTCGCCGTGTCATCGACCTGTCGCCCATGCACCAGCTCAGGGTCAAGGTGGACGATGGCGGCATGGTGGACCTGAGGTTGTACCGCAGGCCACCGGGGGCCGTGTTGCCCCCACACCGCACGAACGCAGGGTTCAGGCTATCAGCCTATGCCGCCGGACGGCTCGGGGCGTTGCTGGTGGACATGGCCGCAAACCTACCAACAAACAGGGCGTAAGTCGTTGCGAGTCATCATCGTTGACTCGGATGCACACCGGTACGTGCTTTCAAGGGGAAAACACACAGGGGAGAAACCATGACGAGAAGTGAGCAGGATACGCGGGAAGGACTCTACACAATTACTCTGGCGGCCAGGCGACTACGCATGTCGTACAACCGGTGTTACAACCGGGCATTGTCAGGCCAGTTCGGCGAGGTAACCGAACACAACGGCAGGTTGTATGTCAGCGCCGACGCCGTGACCCGCTACGCCGAAGCACACCCGCAAGTGGTAGCCGTATGACCACTGGTGGCGCTGAGTAATGACGAGCGAACATGGGAGGGGCGGGGACTATGACTAACACAGAAGTTGCCGTGGAGATTGACGGGAGACGATTTAGCAGCATCGAGCCGGAGACGGTGGAGTGGGTGTGGCCAGGCCACATCCCCAAGGGCAAGCTGACCGTCATCGACGGTATGCCGGGTGTGGGCAAAAGCACCCTGACGGTGGACCTGGCCGCCAGGGCGACCCGTGGGCTGCCCATGCCAGACGGCTCACCGACGGAGGCCACAAACGTGGCCATCCTGAGCCATGAGGACGGCCACGGGGACACCATCCGGCCACGGTTGGACGCCGCGGGAGCCGACCCGAGCAAAGTGTTCGCCGTGGACGGCATCATTGACTGGGAATACAACGACGCCAAATGCTTCACAATAAACCTTGAGACCTGTGCAGCATTGTCCGAGTACCTGTTGAAGTGGGAAATTGGCTGGTTCTTCATCGACCCGCTGGTGGCCTACCTCGAACAGGCCGACAATAGCCACAAAGACCAGGACATGCGGCGGGCGCTCACACCGTTGGCCGCGGTGGCGGAGGGGACGGGGACGGCCATCGTGTTCCTTCGGCACCTGAACAAGACCAACGTGGGGCCAGCCATGTATCGTGGCGGGGGCAGCGTGGGCATAGTGGGCATCGTACGCGCCGGGTTCCTCTGTGCCCGAGACCCGGAGGACGACGATCCGCAAGCCTTCGTGTTCGCCTCAACGAAAATGAACCTCGCCAAGCATCCGCCGACGCTACGGTATCGGATGGTGTCGGCCGGCGACGTGGCCAAGTTGGAATGGCGGGGCGAGTCCACCCAGAGCGCGGACGACGTGCTGGCCGCCCAAGACCACGGGGACCGGGGACCGCGGGACGAGGCCCGGGACTTCATCGTGGCGGAGCTGGAGGACGGGGAACGGCCATCCGCCGAGCTTATCGCAAAGGCCAAGGCGCAGGGCATCCACCCCAGCACACTCTACCGGGCACGGAGGGATATGGGTATCAAACCCCGAAAAGACGGGTTTGGCCCGGGCGCTCCGTGGGTGTGGAAACTCAAAGAAGACCACCCCGAACCGCCCATAGAGTACCATACACATGAACGTGGTGTTCTATGCGATTCTGAGGCCCGTAACCCCAACGGAAGCAACGGCCTACCCATAGAACACCACCAGGGGGACTTGGTGAATTCTATGGGGGGCTCTGTGGAGGTGGCGGCGGAATGTGGGGTCTGCAACCAGCCACTGAAACCCTCGAAGTACGATGGGCAATTACTCTGCCCACAGTGCCTCCCCGGTTCGTTCGACCTTGCATCCCTTAACCGTCATCACCCCGAGAAGGCGAATGATGTCTGACGTGCAGACCGGTGATCTGGCGGGAGCGCTGGCTACACTCACCCGATCATGGCAACCGATCATGACGCGCGCCCAGCTTGCGGCTATGCTCGGAGTTCATCCGCGCACAGTCAAGCGCTACGGCTGGCCTTGTACCGCGCGCGGCGTCTATGTTCTCACGGACGTGATCGACTGTATCCGCTCGAGGAGCCGGGTCGCATGAGCCCCTATTTCGCCAGACGCCACGGGAACCCGATCGGCACGCTGATCGTCGAGCGCCAATTCAACGGCGTTCCGAGGATCATCCGCGCCAGTGGCACGAGAGACCCCAAGCTCGCGGACAAGTACGCCGCAATGCTCGATACCCTGTACGACCCGCTCGACCGGCTCGACATCCTGACGGCAATAGCCGACGGCGTGCTGCCGATCAAGCTCGTCCATCACCACTTCACGCGGCACACGCTGCACCGGCTGCCGACGGTAGAGGGAATGACCCCGTTGACGGCGATGGCTGAGTGGGCGAAGACAGCCGACGGCTCGGATAGGTACACCCAAGAGATGGGCCATACGTTCAAGAGGGTGGCCGCCCTCAAGCGGGGCGGGTCGATCAATGATCTGCCGAAGCTGATCGAGGGGCTGCGCAGGGTCTACCGTGACCGGCCGGTGGGGTTCAATCGGATGCGGGCGCACGTCTTGAGCTACCTGAACAACACCGTGGGCGACGATCACCCGCTCTACATTGCCGTTCGCAAGGTGAAGCCGTACCCCAAGCAGCGCTCGCGCAGCCCGGTGGTCCTGCAGCCGGCCGAAGCGCTGGCCTTGGTTGGCCGTGCGCCCTCAACGGACCCTGGCGCGGTGATGAAGCGCCACCAGGAGGAGCTGTGGTCGCTGCTGACAACGGGAATGCTGCCCAAGGAATACTTCATCGATGGTTGGGTGATCCGGCGTGAGCCGGGCAGGGTAGAGGTCCACGGCACGAAGCGCGGCGGCCGTGAACGGGTGGTCCCCCTGGTCGAGGCACCTGTCGTGCCGCGAGTGACTGGTCGCTATGTCATGAGAGCGCTGCAGTTGGTGCGGCCCGAGATGGTGCTCAAGGACTGCCGGAACATCTACCGGCACTGGCTGGAAGAGGTGGGCGTCAGCCCGAGCCGGGCCGAGCTCTACATGGGGCACGGCCTGAGCTCCGTGCGTGACCTCTACACCTGGCACGACGTGAAGCCGTACCTCGAGGAGGACGCGGAGAAGCTGCGGGCGTACCTCGGGATCGAGGCACGCGGTGTGTTGGAGGTGGCGCGGTGAGGCTACGGACCGGCGGCGCGGTAAATAGTGTTAGCGTGCGCTACAGCCCTTTGAATGATCCTGTCAGCGTTAACACCAGGCTGCTCTTCCATGATGTTGCCCTTGCTCAGGAGTATAGCAGCGAGCAGCGGCGCTAAGTCGGTCTGATCCAGGTTCGCCATAGCAGTTCCTCCGGCGGTGATGGGTCTACAATGTTTTCCAAGATTCGCCCCAAGACCGCTAGCTATGGAAAGGGCGTAAGTCGTTATGCGCCCTACGGGAGTCGAACCCATAACCTCCTGATCCGTAGTCAGACGCTCTATCCAGTTGAGCTAAGGGCGCTTACACGATCGACGGCCACAGCCCCCGCGTGCGGCAGGGAAACATAAGTGAGGGGAAACGAGGAGGGAAGCCCGATCGGTCGACACGATCGGATGAATGCTGGTCGCACCGAATGGACCCCTCGGAAGGAACTTTCGAGCCACCGGATACTCAGGCGGTGTCCGTGGGTTTGATCCGTTCCCCGTTCGCTTTGAAAACCGTGCCGGCGGCGGACACTATGTTGGCGCCAGCCGGTCGACTCGCGCGAGGGAAAGTGGAGCCTCCACCGGGGTGGTGCACGGTGGACCCGGCGCGTAGTGGAACACGATGTCGCCTGGCGCTTGGTCAACGGTGATGTGGCAGTAACTCACCGTCGCCGCTTCGGGCCGGTGCATGCAGACCGACAGCGGGCCCCGCTCGGGCCGGTGGCTCCGGTGCACCTCGGACAGCGTGGCGGCCGTCAAGCCGTTACGCTCTGCTGCCTCGGCGAATACCGCTCTTCGGGTGTCCTCCAGCCGGGGTGGGATTGCCCCCGAGCTGGTCAGGACGAATCCCGGTTGGGGATGGCGTTTGGTGGTCAGGGCCGATCCGTCCCACCGGAGGCTCATCGGTGGTCCAGCCAGTTCGAGCGCTGCGATGGCGAACGGCCGGTAGCGCTCGAGCCGGAGCCGGCCTACCCGCTGTTCAACATCGGCGAGCGACGCGGCGTCGACCAGCGACGCCAGCAGCAGTCCTCTGCTGACTGGGTCGGCCGGCGGCGCGGGTGCCGGCTGGGGGTACTGGTTGGTCATGCTGACGGTCACACCGAACGCGTTGACCGCGATCCAGGTTCCGCCCGCCTCCACGTCCCGCGGTGCCAGGTACGCCACCCCCTCGGCCACGGAACGCTCGGGCCCCGTTGTTGGTCGGGTGGGTTGTTCGTCGCGGTTGAAGAACACCTCGTAGCCGCCCTGTGGGCGGCTCAGCCAGCTGATGGTGCACATGCCTGGTGGAGGCGCCGGTAGGTGATGGTGGAGGCCGCCACGCCCCAATCGGCATTGAGTTCGACCACGGCCTGCGTTCCCGGCAGAGGGATGATGGCGTAGCGATGGATCGTGTGGCTCAGCAGGTACATCGAATCCCGCTGCACCGTGTAGTCACTCCAATCGTCCATGATTTGCCGTCCTCGATTACGTGGCGCTGACCTGGATGGAGTGCGACGTCGTCACGATCCCAGTCGCAAGCGTATGTAGCAAGGCAAGTCCGGGGAGACTCCCGATGGAACGCTCCCCAGTGTAGCAACTTCTCGCGACGAGCGACAGTTCCCTCGAGACCATGGAACTCCTCTGGCGGTTGGGACGTTACTGATGCGCCGGATATGGTTGCGGCAAGCGGATGATGCAGTCACCTTACCGGGCATGACCGACCACCCATCCGGGAGTGGAGTGACCACCGACGGTTCGCCGGCCCAAGAACCCGCGACACTCGACCAACTGCTCCCGCCGCTGCTGGCATCGGCCTACCGCGTGGCCCTGCGGTTGACGGGCAATCCGGCCGACGCCGAAGACCTGGTGCAGGAGGCGGCCTTCCTGGCGGCCAAGGGTTTCAGGACCTTCCAGACCGGCACGAATTTCAAGGCATGGTTTTTCCGGGTCATGACCAACGCCTTCTACTCCAAGTACCGCCGGCAGAAGCGGCAGGGCGAGCAGGTCGACCTGGACGATACCCCGGAGGCCTATCTCTACCAGCGGACCGTGGACGCAGGCCTCCACTCGCGGAATGATGATCCGGTACAAGCGCTCATGACCACCATCACCACGGACCGGATCACCGAGGCGCTCAACGACCTGCCGGAGGAATATCGCGTGGTGTCATCGATGTACTTCGAGGAGGACATGGC
>SMVY01000129.1 GCA_004357415.1 Gemmatimonadota bacterium | reverse complement strand
TCGAACAGCGTGATCCGGCGGTCAGGGATTCGGAAGTCGGCGGCATCCCGATGCTCGCCGTCGGCAATGCGCCTCGCCCGCAGGGGCTGGAACCGCGAGAGCATCATGGCCACTTTCGCCGGGTCGACGGTGGCTCCGGAAGAAAGTACCCAGCCGCCATCTTGGCGGGTGAGCGCATAGCGGATCCCCGCGCGATCGACCTCGACTCGAGCGATCGATTCCACCGGAACGTCCACCAGAACCTTATTCCGCCAGTCGTTCACCCGGAGGCCTACCAGTTGGGTGAGCGGGCCGTCGTAGCGGTACACCAGGTCATCGCCTTCGTTCCTGGCGTATATGGATGACTCGTCGGCGCCGCGCTTGCCGAACAGCACCGTGGCGACCATGTCCTCACCGTGGAACAGCGTGAACGTCGTGCCTGAGCCGTCGACACCCATGCGCCCATGGACCGCGGCGCTCGTCGCCACGATCTCGCTGCCGGCTGAGTCCTGGAGGGCCGTAAACAGCGTGGCCAATCGCGTGTCGTCGATCTCTAAGCCGTTGACCATCCACCCGGCGCCGGTTCTCCTGAGCTCCACCGTGTCTTCGAGCGAGGCGAAGACGATCCGATCGACCCCCTCGACCTGCTCCGGCAGCACCCGGCGGGTTTCTCGGTCGTCCGGTTGCTCCGCAGTCCGCTCCGACACGACCCACAGGATCAGGGCCACCACCATCGCCGCTGCCGCCCATTTCAATTGCCGCGGGCTCATGCTGCCTCCGGCTGGGTCGCGGCCGCGTACGACCGCCGAGTGAGTCGCTTCCGGCGCCACAGCCGGAAGGCGCCAAACAGGATCAGCAGGAGTGGCACACCGATCAGGTTGCCGTACTGGACCAGATCGGCTGTACGCTCCCCTTCGAACACCAGCGCCGGCGGCGATCGGTCCTTGGCGCGAATGGCGATCAAACCCTCTTCCTGTGCCAGCCAGTCGACGGCGTTGAGCACGAACGTCACATTCTGCCGCGCCGAGCCGATCCACTGGTCGCTGGCGAAGTCGGAGTTGCCGACGACGATCAGCCGCCCCGATTGGACGGAATCGGCAGTGGAGGCGCCCGGGTTGACCTGCACGGCCGTCAGCAGCGACCCGGTGCCAGCCCCAGGGTACTCGGTCCGTTGCGGATCGATGAAGGCGGTCCGCTCCTCGGCCCCCGCGTTCAGGCTAGTCACCAGCAATGGAGTGATCGATCCCGGCTCGGCCCCGGTGGTATCGATACTACTGGTCCACGGCAGAAAAACACTGGCGATGTCCCGGTTGACGTTGCTCGCGTGAGTCGACAGGGAACGCAGCCAGAAGGGATAGCTCATCAGCACGTTGCCGAACGATCCCCGCATGGTGGCTGGGTGATTGGATGCCAAGTCGAACACCATGTTGTTCCGGATTTGCACGCCGAACGGCTGGAGCATCCGATTCCACCCCACGGATCGCTCCGTGGCAATCATCTGGTCGCGGACCGCCTGTATTTCCATGCCTCTCGCCATGACGAGCGCCCCACCTCCGCCATCGAAGAACCGAGCGAGCTTGTCGGCCACCGAGTCGGCCATGGCGTAGGGCGTTCCGGCGAGCACCAGGACGGCCAGGTCACCCGGATCGAGGGAATCGGTTTCCAAGGATACTCGTCGCACGTCGAAATTCTCGCTCAAGGCGGCCTCGAGACCGGCGTAGGTGGCCGCCTGTTGCTGGCCCAGCGGTGGCGGCTCGAGGTAGAGACCCACCGTTGATCGGCCCTCCCGAGTGAGTCCTCGAATGAACGACGCCAGGCGATACTCGAGATCGTCGGTACCCTGAATGGCCGGAATGGTCTCGTGCTGGTCGGCAAACTGCACCGTCAACCCGAAGTATCCCTTCTTCACCTCGAACTCGGACTTCCGGGAAACGGTGAACTGCACCTCCAACACACCCAGCGACTTGGCCTCCTCGGCGATCGCGGGATCCTTGGCCGGATCGAGCACCACCAGGCGCAGATTGCCGCCACCGGCCGAACGGAAGTCAGCCAGCAGATCGTTGACGGGTTGCTTGGCCAACGCCACTTCCGGCGGCAAGGCGTTGTCGCTCGACACGAAAAACCGGATCGTCACCAGATCGGGCAGATTCGCCAGGATGGCCTTGGTGGCCGGCGAGAGCGTGTAGGCCTTGCCCGGTGTGAGATCTAGGCGCCCGCCGATGCGCCGTCCGAACAGGTTCACCACGACCAGCGTCACCACCAGCATGGCGGTGCCCAGTCGCAGTCGCGCGAGCGCCCTGCCCCGGGGGGCCAGCTTGCGGCCCATTAGGGCGCCGTAGGCAAGTACCAGGAAGATGGCGGTAAGGGAGAAGAAGTAGACCAGATCCCGGAGATCGATCACCCCGCGGGCAATGCTGGCGAAGTGCGCCACGATGGCCAGGCGTGCCAGCACGGCACCGATCGCCGGCGGCGCTCCCATGAGTACCTGTGGGAGCCCGATCAACAAGAATACGAACATGACGGCCACGCCCACGATAAACGCCGTCACCTGGTTTCGTCCCAAACTGGAGGCCCACATCCCGATGGCCGCGAAGCCCGCCGCCAGAAGTGCGGCGCCGGCATACTGTGCCACCACGACGCCCACCGGAATGTCGGCTCCCAGGCTCAACCCCAGGGGAATGGGGAGGGTGAGCGCCAGGCCGAGCCAGATGAACGACACCAGGCCCAGGTACTTGCCCACCAGGAGTTCGAGTTCCGTGACCGGCTGGGCCAGCACCACCTCGATCGTCCCGGCGCGGATATCCTCGGCCAACGCTCCCATGGTCACCGCCGGCACGAACAGCAGCATCAACCAGGGGAGGAACTCGAGCATCGGTCGCAACGTGGCGACCCCGAAGAGGAAGGCCGATCGGAAGAACAGGAAATCGTTCAGCGCCACGAACACGACCAGCAGGATGTACCCCGTTGGGTGATCGAACATCGACCGCAATTCGCGGCGCGCTATGATCCACATGGCTTTCATGAAGGCTCCGACACAGTCAACTCCCGGAACAGATGTTCCAGGCTTCGGGTCCGCTGATGCAATTCATAGAGGGTCCAGCCCTTGGCCTTGGCCAGACCAAAGATATCGGGCCGGATGTCGTGCGCCTGATCGGCGACCACGGTCACCACCACGCGCCCGTCACCGTGCTCATGCGTTTCCGTGACGCGCTGCACCCCTTCCAGGGCTTCGAGCTCCGCCGCCACCCCGGCACCACTCGCCTCCACCCGGACCTCGACCGATCCACTGGCCCGGGCCACCAAGTCGTCGACGGCGCCGTCCGCCACGATGACACCCTCGTTGATGATCAGCAGCCTGGTGCAGGTGTCCTGGACCTCGGACAACACGTGGGTGGACAGCATGACCGTCCGGTCCCGGCCCAAACTCTCGATCAGATGGCGGATCTCCAGACGTTGATTGGGGTCGAGCCCTTCGGTGGGCTCGTCCAGGATGAGCAGATCGGGCTGGGACAGTATGGCCTGCGCCAGACCGACCCGCTGGCGATAGCCCTTGGACAATTCGCCGATCGGGCGGTAGTAGACCGACTCCAAGGCAGTGGTGGTGACGGTGCGATCGATGGCCCGAGAGCGCTCCGCCCCGAAGATCTGACGAAGATCGGCGATGAACCCGAGGTACTCCGAGACCAGCATGTCGAGGTACAACGGGTTGTTCTCAGGGAGATATCCGATCCGGCGCTTCGCCTCCATCGATACCGTAGATATCGGCTGGCCGTCGAATTGGACCTCACCTTCGTCCGGTTCCAGGTACTGGTTGATCATGCGCATGGTGGTGGACTTGCCGGCACCGTTGGGACCGAGAAATCCTATCACCTCACCGCGATCGACGGTGAACGAGACGCGGTCCACCGCGGTGACGGGACCAAAGCGTTTGGAAACACCCTGAAGGCTCAGCAATGACATGGCAGACCGAGTTGGAATGGGTTGCCGGCTGAGCCCCATCCACGGGGCCTCCGGCGTATCGGTGGGGGATTCTAATGCCCCCCAAACCACTTGTTCAAGCCCTGCGGGGAAACGTTCCCGGGCAATGAAACACCACTGGGGTGTCAGTCGGCAGCCTGCCACGCCTCCTCGGGGACGTCGAACCGTCTGCGGCAGGCATCGAGGGCGGCCTCGCGCGATTCGTACCACTCCTCCCCGATGGGCAAGACCGCGTCTCTTGGCCCGTAGAAATAGAGGAACACGCCCGAGGCACTCTCCTGGAGCACGATCCGACTGATGTCCCCACCTCCGCCACTGACGTCGGCCACGAGCCTCACAGAGGGCCCCCCAAGTCGGCCCGAACCGCCAGAACGGCCGCGCCCTGCAGGCGTCCGGAGCGCAGGTCGGCCAGGGCCTCGTTGGCGGCCTCCAGAGGATAGCTGGTCACTTGGGTCGTCACGGGGACCTGCGGGGCCAGCGCGAAGAACTCCTCGCCGTCACGACGCGTGAGATTGGCGACCGACTCGATGCGCCGCTCTCCCCACAGGATGTCGTAGGGAAATGCCGGTATCTCGCTCATGTGAATGCCGGCGCAAATCACCCGGCCTCCCTTCGCCACCCGCTCGAGGGCTGCAGGAACGAGCTCGCCCACCGGGGCGAAAATGATGGCCGCGTCCAGTTCCTCTGGAGGCGACTCGGCCGACCCGCCTACCCACTCCGCTCCCAGACGCCGGGCAAAGGCCTGTGCCTCGCTGTCGCCGGGACGGGTAAAGGCGAACACCCGCCGGCCCTGGTGACGGGCCACCTGCGCCACGATGTGCGCCGCCGCGCCGAAGCCGTACAACCCAAGGCGATCGCCCGACCCGGCAGCCCGGAGCGCCCGATACCCAATGAGTCCGGCGCACAACAGCGGGGCGGCTGCGACATCACTCAGGTACTCAGGCAGCCTGAAACAGAACCGGGCATCCGCCACCGCCCACTCGGCGTATCCCCCGTCGATGTGATACCCCGTGAAGCGCGCCTCGTCGCACAGGTTCTCCCGCTCCGTGGTGCAAAACCGGCACGACCCGCATGCGGCACCGAGCCACGGCACGCCGGCCCGCGTTCCGATCTCCCAGCCGGTCACGCCTGCTCCCACGGCGGCAACGCGGCCCACAATTTCGTGACCCAGCACCAGTGGCAACTTGGGATCGGTCAAGTCTCCGTCAACCACGTGCAGATCGGTGCGGCACACCCCACAGGCGGCGACCTCCAATAGCAGCGTCCCCGAAGCGGCTTCAGGCCGAGGCAGCTCCATCAGTCGGAGGGGCTGATGCTGGGCGGTCAATACCATGGCACGCATGTGCGTTTCCTCAGGAGAGGCTGACTGGCGCGTCAATCCGCGGAGGCTGCCACCAGGGCCACGTACCGGCCCCGGAAGGTCGCGACCAAGGTCGCTCTGCTGCGGATCTCCACGCGCAGAGTCACGCGCCCCCTGCGACGCCGCGTCATGCCCGCCAGAAGTCGCTCGACCTCGGCATCCTCTGCCGGTAGGCACGTGGCCGTGAAATCCGTCTCGATGGGCCTCAGGTACTGGATGGTACTGTCCTGCAACACCACCTGCCCCTCAAGGCCCGACCGTCGGAGCGTCAGCCATACCCACCCCCACCCAGCCAACGTGGCAACGGCGTTGACGCTCCCGGCGAAGGCCGTTCCCTGGTGGTTGACGTTCTTCGACAAGGGGGCGGCCAAGGTCAGGCCACCAGCGTCATGCCCGATCACCTCCAGCCCCAGGTGCAGGGTGACAGGTATCTCCGTGGCCAATTTGGCGCGGAGTGCTCCGAGTTCGTCGGACATCATCGCCCTCCGCCAAGACATTCACATCCGTGACCGTGTGGCCACACCAGCGGGACCCTGCACCCCTAAACTTATCATCCACGCCGGACCGGTCGAACACCCAACTCTAGACCGCATATCCGGATGCGACGATTCCGCGGACGTCCAGGCCAAAGAATGGCGCACCCATGACCCTCGACACCCATGATACATGGCCCATAATAATTGAAAGCAGGGCCTAGGGGAGCCGGGCGGTATCGAGGTATCGCCACCGGACAGCGACACCCCCGCACTCGATCACCCACGGACGGCCGCGAGGTCACCCTTCAACCATGCGGCGGGACGGCATCGCCGAATTCAGTGCCGTTTTTTCGGTAGACGGCATCACCCGACCAGGTAAATTGAGTGCCATGCCGGCCACCACTCTGCCACATCGCACCGAAATGCTCACGGCGTTCGCCAGCCGGGATGCTTCCTACGACGGCGTGTTCGTCACCGCCGTCAAGACCACCGGGATATTCTGCCGCCCTACCTGCACTGCCAGGAAACCCCGCCCCGAGAACGTCGAGTTCTACGCCGACGCCCAGGGTGCCCTCCTCGCCGGATACCGGCCGTGCAAGCGGTGCCGCCCCATGACGCCCGCAGGCCAGGCACCCGAGTGGGCCGATCTCCTCCTCAGGGCGGTGGAGGCGGACCCCGCGCACCGCTGGACCGACACCGACCTCCGCTCCCTCGACCTCGATCCCGGCCGGGTCAGACGCTGGTTCCAGCGCCACCATGGGATGACGTTCCACGGCTACCATCGGGCCCGCCGTCTGGGGCTGGCCCTCGGCCGGTTGAACCAGGGCGAGGCCTTGACCCAGGCCGGCTTCGCCCACGGGTTCGAGTCGGACAGCGGGTTTCGCGAAGCGTTCAGCCGCTTGTTCGGTGAGCCTCCCGGGCGTGCCCGGCATCGGGATGTCGCCTTCCTCACCCGCATGGGGACGCCATTGGGACCGATGGTCGCCGGCGCCACCGCGGCCGGGATCTGCCTTCTCGAATTCGCCGACCGCCCTATGCTGGAAACCCAACTCGAGCGCGTCCGCCGCCGCCTCGGCTGTACCACGGCGCCGGGTGACCACGAACATCTGGCTCACCTCGAGGCGGAGTTGGCCGGGTACTTTGCCGGTCGACTGGAGCGGTTCTCGGTCCCACTGGTCGTGGCCGGTACGCCCTTCCAGACTGCGGTGTGGCGCGAGCTTGGGCGCATTCCCTACGGCAGCACCACCGACTACCAGGCCATCGCCACGGCCATTGGCAGGCCCGCTGCCCGCCGGGCGGTCGGCAGGGCCAATGGTGACAACCGGCTGGCCATCCTCCTCCCGTGCCACCGAGTCGTGGGCCGCGACGGCACGCTGACGGGATACGGGGGAGGTCTGTGGCGCAAGCGCCGGTTGTTGGAGTTGGAAAGCGCTCCCACGCCTGACGGGGGCTGACTGTATCACCCCATCCGGGGTCCAGTATGTCCCCGCAGCTTTGTTCCGCCCTCGACTCACCGTCACCAACCCGCTAACATTGCCTTTCCTTGCGGAGAGGCCCTGGAAATCACGCCTGGGGAACTGACTGGAATGGTGGATCATGGTCGCGGATATCAGGCCGCTATATTATCGCCTGTAGCCGTGATCGAATCTGGATAGCCGATGACCAAACGAATCGTATCAGTGGGCGATATCGCATGTGGCAGTGAGGACCTGTTCCTCATCGCGGGCCCGTGCGTAATCGAAGACGACACCACGATGTTGCGGGCGGCCGAGGGCTTGGCGGAGGCGTCCCAGCGACTGGGCATTCCCGTTATTTTCAAGTCCTCGTTCACCAAGGACAACCGAAGCGACGTGGGCTACTACCGGGGTCCCGGCCTGGACGAAGGCTTGACCATACTCCAGCGGATCAAGCACGACTTCGGATTCCCACTCCTCACCGACATCCACACGCCCGACCAGGCGGCGCCGGCCGCCGAGGTGGTCGATGTGCTGCAGATCCCCGCCTACCTCTGCATGCAAACAACCCTCGTGGTGGCGGCTGCCGCTACCGGCCGGGTGGTCAACATCAAGCACGGGCAGTTCATTGCCCCGGAGAACATGGCCCAGCCGGTCAAGAAGTGCCTGGACACCGGCAATGACCAGGTGATCCTGACCGAGCGGGGCTACACGTTCGGATACAACGACTTGATCGTCGATCCCCGGGCGTTTTACCACTTGAACCGTATTGGCTACCCGGTGGTGTTCGACATCACCCATTCGATCCGCCGCTATGGTATTCCCAGCGCCGACCCCAGCGGCGGGTCGCGGGAGTTCCTGCCGACTATCGCACGGGCCGGCGTGGCGGCCGGGGTGGACGGGATCTTCATCGAAGTGCACCCCGACCCGGCCAACGCCCTGTGCGATGCCGCGAGCCAACTCTGCGTCACCGACCTCGAAGCATTCGTTGAACCGTTGCTGGCCCTCCATCGACTCGAAGTCGACACTCGCACCGCTGCGGAACATCATGGAACTCTATCTCGATAGCGCCGATCTCACGGAAATCGAAGAAGCCTTTCACCTCGGCTTCCTGGACGGCCTCACCACCACGCCGACCTTCATGCACCGCCACGGCGTGGCTGACATCGACGCGCTGATCCTCAAGCTTGCGGCCATCGTCCCCATCCTCCAGGTCGAAGCCCTCGGCCAGACGGCCGAGGAGATCTGCGCCGAGGCGCACCGGTTGTTGGACCTGGGCCTGTCCGCTGAACGGACCGTGTTCAAGATCCCCGTGTCGTTGCAGGGAGTGAAGGCCTGCAGTCAGCTCCGAACCGACGGCATCATGGTCAACATCCACTTGGTGTATACTCTGCAACAGGCGTATATGGCGATGAAAGCCGGCGCCAGGTACGTCTGCCCCCTGGTGGGCCGGTTACAGGATCAGGGACACGACGCCTTGGGCCTGGTCAGGCAATGCATCGACGCCGTCACCACCTACGGCTACGACACCAAAATCATGTTTTCGTCGGTGCGCCACGTCGAGCACGTGCGGAACGCCATCATGCTCGGCGTCCACACCATTACGGTACCCTACCGGGTGTTGACCCAGTTGACCGAGAACCACTACACCACCGTCGGCACCGATCAGTTCCTCGAACATACCCGCCTGCTGACAACCACCGTGGGCGAAGTCATGAGTTCGGTGAATCCGCTCGTCCCGGAGGACGCCGGCCTCCAGGAAGCGGTCATCCACATGACCGAGCACGGATTCGGGTGTGTCACGATCGTCACCGCGGATGGAGCCGTGAAGGGCCTCTTCACCGACGGTGACCTTCGTCGGCTCCTGGCCAAGGAGGGAAGGGACATCCTCAAGCACCGGATGTCGGATTTGGACTACCAGCCACCGATTACCGTGGAGCGGGGCGCCCTATTGGACGTGGCCGCAGACCTGTTCCACACCCACAAGGTCGACAATCTCCTCGTCCTCGAGCAGGGCAAACC
>SMVY01000128.1 GCA_004357415.1 Gemmatimonadota bacterium | reverse complement strand
CCGGTGCCGGACTGGGCGATGATGTCGATGGCGCCGGTGCTGTAGGACACGAACCGCCCGGTGGCGTCGAACAAGCCAAACCCGCCGACGGACCATTGGACGGGCTCGGTGGGCAAAACCGTACCGGCGCTATCCCTGACCTCGGCCGTGAATTGGACCACATCCCCGCGGATGAACGCGGTCGGGCCGCTGGTGATGGCGACGGAGTTCGCCGGCGGGCCGCTGGTGCTGTTGGTCACCCGAAATCGCAATAGGGCGGAGGCCAACAACTGATTCTGTGACCGGGCCTCGAGTCCCACTTGGTAGTCACCGTTGGGAGTGTTGGCCGGCACGACCACGGACAGCGCGGCACTGACCGTGGCCCCGGGGTTCAACGTGGCTATGTCGCTGGGATTCACCTGGAGCGACGGGCCGGACACCACGCCTCCGGCAGAGTCGCGCACGGGAAGCGGCACCAACTGGATGGGACCGATGGGGCTGCCGCCGGTGTTGCTGATCTGCACTACCGTATCCCGTCCAGCCTGGAGATCGATATCTCCGATGACGAACTGCACGTTCGCCCCAGTGGGGGCGGTACCGCCATCCCCGCAGGACACGCCCACGACCGCCACCGCCACCGGTATCATCATCCAACCGCGTTCGATCCACCGCATGTTAGCTCCGTTACGGTTGCCGGCGAGGTTGCGCCCGAACCTGCCAAAACTCTACCAACCCCTAATGTTGCACCGCAAGATACCTCGCACTGGGATGGCATTGTCCCTGGTGACCCACGCTTGGTGAGGTGACGTCCGGTCCAGCAAATACTTGACAGTAGTGGGTGAACCCCCACTACTTGCTATACGTTTAGCAAGTAGTGGATACCACGGCCCATGACCCCTAGCCCCCCCTCCGACCGCGAGCGCAACGGCGCCCGGACCCGCCTGACGGTCCTCGACGCCGCCGAGACGCTGTTTGCCGAGCGGGGGTACACGGGAACCAGCCTGAACGACGTGGGCGTGGAGGCCGGTGTCTCCCGGGCCACGCCGGGCTATTTCTTCGGATCCAAGGCCAGCCTGTACCAAGCCGTCCTCGACCGCTGCTTCGAGCGAGTCCGCCACGCCATCCGCAGCGGCAAGGAGCGAGCCCTGGCCAGCGGCAAGGACGCCGAGGTTGTCTTGGCCGGGGCGGTGTCCGAGTACTTCGACTTCATGATCGAACATCCCAAGTTCGTGCGGCTAATGGAATGGGAAGCACTGAGCGGCGGCACCAAGTTGCAGCAGGCACCGCCGCTGGTAGAAGTCGTGCGCGAGGCCCTCGAGGCGATGAGCGCCGAGTTGGAAGTCGGCCCCTCCCATCGGGAGGCCACGGCCCAACTCCTCCTCAGCATCATCAGTCTGTGCTCGTTCCCACTGATTCACTCCCGCACCGTCCTGTTGGCCCTGGGGTTGGACCCGGCCGATCCCGCATTCGCCGAATCGCGCAAACGCCACGTCGTTGAGCTCGTCGTTCAGGGGGCTCGCGAGCGCCTCGCGAGCGCCGCCACCTGATGACGATGTCCCACCTACGCCCATGACGATGAATCGAGACTCCCATGACTGACGTCCTGCCCCAGCGCCCGCCATCCTCGTCGGCCAAACTCGCCACCGAGCAGGAGGCCCGTGAGGTCGCCGAGGCCGCCCGTGAAACCGAGTGGCAGGCTCCCAGCTTCGTCCGCCAGTTGTTCGACGGCCGGTTCCGCCTCGACCTGATCCACCCCTACCCGCAGCAGACGCCGGAGGAGCTGGCCAAGGCCAAGCCGTTCTTGGAACGGCTCGAGCGCTTCATGCAGGAGAAGGTGGACAGCGACGCGATCGACGCCGCCGGCAAGATCCCCCAGGACGTCATCGACGGCTTGAGGGATATCGGGGCGTTCGGCATCAAGATTTCCGAGGAATACGGCGGCTTGGGCCTGAGCCAAACGAGTTATACCCACGCCATCGGCCTGGTCACCAGTCAAGACGGCTCCCTCACCGCCCTGTTGTCCGCGTCCCAATCCATTGGGGTGCCGGTGCCGCTCAAGCTGTTCGGCACACCCGAGCAAAAGAAGAAATACCTGCCGCGCTGCGCCAAAGGTGCCGTGTCGGCCTTCGCCCTGACGGAGGACAACGTCGGGTCCGACCCCGCGGCCATGAGTACGGTGGCCACACTGTCGGACGACGGCACGCATTACATCCTCAATGGTGAGAAGCTGTGGTGCACCAACGGCACCATCGCCGAATTCATCGTGGTCATGGCAATCACCGGCAAGCGGAAAATCACCGCCTTCATCGTAGAAACCGCCTGGGAGGGGGTCGACAATTCCCAGCGGCTGGACTTCATGGGCTTGAACGCCATCGAGAACGGCATCATCCGGTTCACCAACGTGAAGGTGCCGGTCGAGAACCGGCTGTGGGACGAGGGCAAGGGTCTCAAGCTCGCCTTGATCACCCTGAACACCGGGCGGCTGACCTTACCGGCCTCGTCGGTGGCCGGCGCCAAGCGCTGTCTGGAGATCGTCCGCCACTGGGCCTCGACCAGGGTGCAGTGGGGCCAGCCCATCGGGAAGCACGACGCCGTGGCACAGATGATCGGCCGGATGACGGCCGACACCTTCGCCATGGAGGCGGTGTCTGACCTTGCCTCGCTCATGGCCGACCGGGGCAAGCACGACATCCGCCTCGAGGCGGCAATGGCCAAGTTGTGGAACACGGAAGCCGGCTGGCGCATCATTGACGACACCCTCCAGATAAAGGGCGGCCGAGGCTACGAGACGGCCCAGAGCCTCAAGAGCAGGGGCGCCCGTCCCGATCCGATCGAACGGATGATGCGGGATGCCCGCATCAACCTCATCTTCGAGGGGTCGAGCGAGATCATGCGGCTGTTCATCGCCCGGGAGGCGGTCGACACCCACCTGAAGGTGGCCGGTGACCTGATCGATCCCAAGGTCCCGGCCGGGAAGAAGTTTGCCGCCCTCGTCAAGGCGGGACTGTTTTACGGCTGGTGGTACCCCGCCCTGTGGCTCGGGTGGGGCCGCTGGCCCCGCTACGCCGAATTTGGCCGGCTGGCCGGCCACATGCGGTTCGTCAACCGTTCGGCCCGCCGGCTGGGCCGTACCGTGTTCCACGCCATGGTACGCTTCGGCCCCAAGCTGGAAAAACGCCAAGCGGTACTCGGCCGCCTGGTCGACATCGGGGCCGAGTTGCTGGCCATCTCCGCCACCTGCTCCCGGGCCCAGGCCATGGTGGCCAACAACCCGGCAGACCAGAGCCCGGCCGAGTTGGCGGACCTGTTCAGCCGCTACTCCCGGCGGCGGGTGCGGGCAGCGTTCCGCGCCATGTGGAACAACGAGGACGTCCGCACGTACCGCGTCGCCCAACGTCAATTGGCGGGCGACTATGAGTGGTTAGAACAAGGAATCGTCAGGGAGAAGTGAAACCGTTCTCGGGTGAGAGGGGCTCGGGTCGCCACCGTACCCGGTCCCTTTTCCCCCGGCACGGCCTCTCTGCCCCTGTTCATTCTCCTCTCTCCCCTCTTACCTTTTCCACCATGCCGACTCCTGAAGGCCGCTCGCTGCCGTTCGTGGGACCCGAGACCATCGATGCCGCCGTGTTGGACACCTTCCCCTATGAGGGAGCGCGTCAGGAAATCGTCACTGAGACCGACGAATTCAGCGCCGTGTGCCCCTACAGCGGGTTGCCGGACTTCGCCACCCTGATCATCGCCTACGTCCCTGACGCCAGGTGCGTGGAACTCAGGAGCCTCAAGTACTACATCACCAGCTACCGCAATGTCGGTATCTACCAGGAACACGCCACTGCCCGGATCGCCGAGGACCTGTTCGCCCTCCTCGAACCCCGGACGCTCACCGTCACTACCGTCTACAACGTCCGGGGCGGCTTCGAGACGACCTGTAGCGTGGAACTTCCGCCGGGGGGAGCGGAGGCGTAGCACGAGGGAAACCCCTGGGGCGGAACCCTGTTCCACGAAGCGGCCTTTCCTGGGTATGTTGTCTCTACGCTCATTCGTTTCACCATTCGAGTAAGGATCAGGTCGTGTCAAATAAGGATCAGTTCGTGTTCAGCGACACTCTGTCCGTCACCGACAACCGCACCGCCCAGCAGTACCAGCTTCCCATTACCGACGGGACCGTCCGGGCGATGGACTTCCGCCAAATGAAGGTCGACGTCGACGACTTCGGGCTCATGACCTATGACCCCGCCTTCACCAATACGGCCTGCTGCAGAAGTGCCATCACCTTCATCGACGGAGAACGCGGCATCCTTCGGTATCGGGGCTACCCCATCGAGCAACTGGCCGAGACGACCTCGTTCCTCGAAGTCGCCTACCTCCTGCAAGTGGGGGAGCTGCCCACCCCGGACCAGCTCAAGGTATGGACCGACGATATCCGGTACCACACCTACGTCCACACCAAGGTGCTGAAGTTCCTCGAGGGATTCCTCTACGACGCCCACCCCATGGGGATGCTCTTGGGTGCGGTGGGAGCCTTGTCAACCTTCTACCCCGACGCCAAGGACATCCAGAACCCGGCCAATCGATATCTCCAGCGGGTCCGGCTCATGGCCAAGATCCCTACTCTGGCCGCGTTTGCCTTCCGCCACGTGCGGGGACTGCCATTCGTGTTTCCGGACAACGATCTCGATTACATCGGCAATTTCGTCAACATGACGTTCAGCATCGGCGGCAAGCATGAGCCCAATCCGATCCTCCAGCGGGCCCTCCAAATCCTGCTGATCCTGCACGCGGACCACGAGCAGAACTGCTCCACCAGCGCCGTACGGTCGGTGGGGTCATCCCACGTCGACCCGTTCTCGGCCGTATCCGCCGGCATCGCGGCGTTGTACGGCCCGCTGCACGGCGGCGCCAACGAGGCGGTCCTCACCATGCTGGATGTGATCGGGGACAAGGCCAACATTCCCAGTTACATCGAGCGGGTCAAGCAGGGCGAGATGCGGCTGATGGGCTTCGGTCACCGGGTGTACAAGTCCTACGATCCACGGGCCAAACTCATCAAACGCGTGGCCGACGATGTGTTTGCCGAGACCGGCCTGAACCCCAAACTGGAGATCGCGCTAGAACTGGAACGCATCGCGCTGGAAGACGACTACTTCGTCTCCCGCAAGCTCTACCCCAATGTGGATTTCTATTCGGGCCTGATCTACCAGGCCATGGGCTATCCGACCGACTACTTCACGGTCCTGTTCGCCATCGGACGGATGCCCGGGTGGCTGGCCCAGTGGGAGGAAATGCTCCTGGACAAGGAACAGAAAATCTCCCGGCCACGGCAGATCTATACCGGGTACCCCGAACGGCCGTTCGTACCGCTCGCCCAGCGCGGGTGACCTGCCCGGGGAGTGTGCCCCCCTCCCCCTCCCCCTCCCCCATTCCTTCCAGCTACCCCTCTCGGCCTTCCAGATAGGTGTACCCCTCCAGGCCGGAGACGTAATCGGCGATGAACCGGTTGGCCTCGCCGCGGCTCAGGCCCGGCGCAGCGTTGACCTTCCGCCGGAACGTCGTCAGCAGGTCGTTGGCGTGATACTGGACGTAGGACAACACTTCGGTCACCGTATCGCCGAGGACCACGTTGGTCACTTGGTAGCCGTCGCCCAAGATCTTCACGTGCACGGCGTTGGTGTCACCGAACAGGTTGTGAAGATCCCCCAGGATTTCCTGGTACGCCCCCGTCAGGAACACCGCCAGGACGTATGGCTCGTCTTCCTTCATCGGGTGGAGCGGCAGATGAGTTCGCCCGTCGAGCCCTCCGGGGAACCGGGCGATCACACCGTCCGAATCGCAGGTGATGTCCTGGATCGTGCCCCGGCGGGTGGGGCGTTCGGTCAGTCGGTGAATGGGAACGACCGGAAATATCTGGTCGATCGCCCAGCTGTCGGGCAAACTCTGGAACACGGAAAAGTTGCAGAAGTACCGATCGACCAGGAGACGGTCCGTGTGCTGCCGGATCTCGTGAAACGCCGGCTCCACTCCGGCAACATCCCGGACCGCGGTCAGCGTGGCCCGGAACAACTGATCGACTTGCGCCAGTTCTACCAGGGTCAGCACACCGGAATCGAATAGGTCTCTGGCTCGTTCCTTGGCAAACACGGTGTCGTGGTAGACCTCGACCACCCGGTCATGGTCGATATCGATGAGGTTCTCCTCCATCTCCCGTAGCAGCAGGTGAGCGTCCGGTGCAACGACGGGCCGCTCGGGGAGTGACGGGGTCTCCACGTCGATCACATCCACCAGGAGCACCGCGTGGTGGGCCGTCACCGCCCTCCCCGACTCGGTGATGACGTCGGGCATGGGGACGCCGGCCGCGCGGCACACGGTCCCCAGAGTGAAGATGACGTCGTTGGCGTATTCCCGAATGGAGTAATTGACGCTCCCAGCAGCGGTGGAGCGGGTTCCGTCGTAGTCCACCCCCAGCCCACCGCCGACGTCCACGTGTGAGATGGGAAAGCCCATGCGCCGGAGTTCGGTGTAGTACCTGCCGATCTCCTCCAGGGCGACCTTGATCGTCCGGATGTCGGTGATCTGGCTCCCCAGATGGAAATGGATCATCTGGAGCCATGACTGGCGGCCGTCAGTCTGAAGCCGGTCTAGCAGCTTGAGAAGCACGGCGGGGCTCAGCCCAAACTTCGATTGTTCCCCGCCGCTCTTGGCCCAGCGGCCGGCACCTTCGGTGCCCAGCTTGACGCGCACGCCCATGGTCGGCTCGACCCCGATTTCCGCGGCGGTCTCGATCAGGGCGTCCAGTTCGCGGAGTTGCTCCAGCACGACGAACACCTGATGGCCGAGCCGCTGGGCCATGAACGCCAATCGCAGGTACTCAGCGTCCTTGTAGCCGTTGCACACGATCGCGTGACTCGGTGAGTCGCTCAGCCCGAGAATCGCCTGGAGTTCGGCCTTGCTGCCGCACTCGAGACCCACACCATACGGCTCACCGAACTCGATGATCTCCTGCACCACATGACGTTGCTGGTTGACCTTGATGGGATAGACCAGGATGTGGCGACCCCGATAGTCGAACTCGTCGATGGCCGCGGTGAAGGCCTCGACCACTTCCCCGATCCGAGCCCGAAGGATGTCGGAAAACCTGAGAAGCACCGGGAGTCGGACGCCCTGCTCGGTCAAGTCCATGGCCAACCGGTAGAGGTCAACGCCTTCGGCAGCGCCCGAGTCGGGATGCGCCGTAACATGACCCTCCTGGTTGACCCGGAAGTACCCCAGACCCCAGCGGGCCATGTTGTACATGGCCTCGGCATCCGACGGGCGCCACGACGACCCAACGGCGCCAGGGCTCGGCCTGGAGGCGGGAAACGGCCTGGCGGATGAGGTTCCGGTGATCGCGATGCTCCTGGACTGGTGAGGTGGCGCAATCTATGTCTCAGCCACGGTTCTGGATACCAGGTTGCGTCTCGGCCCCGACCCGACTATTCTTCGGCCAATTCGAACATAGCCCGAAAGGGCCCCAGGGGTTCCGGCCTGGGTGAGCAATTCCGGAATAACAACTCCCGGGCCCGCGCATAGCGGTCCGGGCGTTTTGTTTTCGGGATCTGAAAGGTGGGCGGGGCCTGGTCCCTGGTGTTTCCAAGGCGGCGCATCAGGGGCGACGCATGCGTCGCCCCTACGTCGTTGGCGACGTCCAAGATCACCTGGACCGCTATATTGGTGTTGACCCCTCTGGGGCGGGGGCGGCGGCGGGGGCGGTTGGGATCGTATTTCGTGGCCCCCGCTGTTTCCAAGGCGACGCATCGGTAGGGGCGACGCATGCGTCGCCCTT
>SMVY01000127.1 GCA_004357415.1 Gemmatimonadota bacterium | reverse complement strand
GCAGGCGCGACGGAGCCCACGCCTTGGAGCAATATCGCCGCGCGTTGGCCCTGGGCTCGACCACCTCACTGCCGGAGATGTACCGGACGGCAGGCGCCGAGTTGGTGTTCGATGCCCGGCAGATGGGCATATTGGTAAGCTTGGTGGAAGACGAACTGGACGCTGTCCGCGATAGGACGTGACGATGCCCTGTTGCGGTTTTGGGGCGATATAACGAGATTGAGCCCGCGAGTGGCGACCGGAGGCGGTCGCCACCACTCATCTGGACGTCTGGAGATCGTGGATGGCGAAAGAAGAAGGTATCGAGATGGAGGGGGTGGTGTCCGAAGTGCTTCCGGATCGCAACTACCGGGTGATACTCGAGAACGGCCATAAGGTGCTGGCCTACGCCGCCGGGAAGATGAGCAAGTACAAGATCCGCGTGCTGGAGGGGGACCGTGTCACGGTGGTACTGTCGCCCTATGACCTGACGCGAGGGCGGGTCGTCTATCGCCACAAGTAACCACCGATGACAGCCGCCGGACGCCAAACGGGCCGCTCGCATGAGCGGCCCGTTGCTGTTGCCGGTCAGGCGCCCGCCGTCACTTACCTTGACGACGCCACCAGCTGGCGGGGACCAACGGCCACTTGTTGGTGCCCGCCGGCTTGGAGCGGCGGCTACGCTCCGCTTGATGGATGGCCTGATAGAATTCTGCCGCCGACGGGTACCGGCGCTCCGGGTCGCTGTGGAGTGCCCGGCGCAGCACCTGCTCCAGCTCCGGACTCACGTCCGGTCGCTCGGCCCTGAGTGAGGGGATATCGTTGTTCATCTGCTTGGCGAGAACCTGCTCCGGTGTGGCTCCGGCAAACGGCGGATATCCCAACAGCCCGTAGTAGGCCACGGCCGCCACGCTGTAGATGTCGGTGCGCTGGTCTACCGGCTCGCCCAGGAGTTGTTCGGGACTGGCGAACTGGGGGGTGCCGCTGCGGCTGGTGGCGCCGCCGAATACTCCTTGACCCCGCAGTGCAAGGGCGAGCCCGAAGTCGGTGATTCGGAGGCTTCCGTCCCGCTCCAGCAGCATGTTCTCCGGTTTGATGTCGCGGTGGATCAATCCGGAGGCGTGCGCGTGGGACATTGCCGAAAGCGCCTCCCGCAGGATGCGCAGCAACCCCTCGAGCGGAAGCGGCCCGTCCCGCTCTACCAACTGCGCCAGGTTGGGACCGTTCACCAGAGCCATCGTGTACCACATTAGTCCCGACCTGCTGGCGATGTCGAAGATGTTGACCACGTTGGGGTGCTGCAGCCCGGCGGCGAGTTGGGCTTCGCGGCGGAATCGTTCCACTCCCGATGGATCGGTGGTCATGCTGGGGTGCAATACCTTCAACGCCACCTCGCGCTCGAGGTGGAGATCGCGGACGCGGTAGACGCGGCCAAAGCCACCGGCACCGAGGAGGTCGAGGAGTTCGTAGTCGTCGCCCAGGGCTCGCCTCAGCCGGTGCTCCCACACCGTGGGATCCTCGATGGCCATGAGTTCGCCCGGCAACGGAGTAGCCCGTGTCCACGCCACGTCGAACGCGCCGGCTTCGGCCGCGAAGTGCTCCAGCATCTCACCGGTGGAGAAGTACCGGTCCTCGGGTGCGGCTTGGAGAGCCCGGATCAGGATCTGGGTTACCACACGGGGGCACACGGGACGCAACTCGGATGGGGACACGAGCTCTCGTGGGTCGAGGGGCGGGACTTCGCCGGTGACTGCGTAGTAGAGAAGGGCTCCAGCTGTGTACACGTCGCTTGCCGGGTCGCCGGTTTGGCCGTCGCGCACCTCCGGCGCCATGAAGGCGAGGTCGCTGGGGACGATACCCGCCGGAACGACGTCGAGGTTGGGACTGGCAAAACGGAGGTCCGTCACGGTGCTTCGACCGACAGTATTGATGAGGATGGCGTCCGGGGTGATACGGCGTGCCACGATGCCCCGCTCGTGGGCGTGTTGCAACGCACTCAAGATGTCCCGGGCGAGACCGTGTACCACGGGGATGGGTCTCGGTGCACGCTCGACGGCATCGAACAGACTCTCGCCGTCGATCCAGTTGCCAATGCGGAAGGCCAGCGGGCCGATCACTCCGGCATCGTATACGTGCCGGATGGCATGATGGTCGAGGCGCGCGAGGGTCTCCGCTTCACGGAGAAACCAGGCCCGTGTCGGCGACTCGGGGTCGTCCTGGACCCTGAGGCTGACCCTTCGGTGGAGCATCTTGTCGGTGGCCAGAAACAGCGCTCGCTCCGGGGATAGCGCCACCATGCGCTCGAGGTGGTAGCGGTGGCCGAGGGCTGCCATGACCGCATCGTAGTAGCGGGACTCGGGGCTGGTGGTCATGCTGCCGGGAGAGTTAGGCAAGGCCGGTAGGAGGGCGGCGAGCTACTGGAGCCCGCGCCGTCGTTCGACACGATTACGCGCGCCACAGACTTCGATGCTGCACCACCTGCGGCTCTGGGTGGCGCTATCATCGATGAAGAAGAGGCTGCACCCGTCACCGGCACAGCGATGCACCTTCTTGCGTGTGTCGGCGAGCGAGCGGGCCGCTGAGAGGACGATGGCGTCAGTGGCACTGGTGGAATGGCCTGGGGTAAACTGGACGTGCCACTTTCCCTGGGTCCGGATGAGCTGGAAGTATCCCGCCGATTGGGCCAGGAATTCGTTGATCACTTCCACCGCAGACGCCGGTGCCGGCCGGCCGGTGGAGAGCACACCGGCTAGCCCGGCGAGGGTGGCTCGCAGGCCGGTCAACTTCCCGAAGGGGATGATGTTGGCATCCGAAGTGAGCTTTTGGGCCTTGGCCCAGCGGTGGTAGGCAGCGAGGTCAGGGAGCCGGTCGTGGGTGTCCGGTGTGCGTCCTTCTCCCGTGTTGACGAAGTCCAGCCACAGGGCATCGCCGAGCAGGGTGAATTCGGGGTCCGGCATGAACTGTTACAGCGCTCCGGGGCAGGGGTCAGGACGTGTCGTCGGCGATGGCCACCGTATTGCGGCCACTGCGTTTGGCGTGATAGAGGGCGCGGTCGGCCGAGGCGAGGATGGCGCTGACGTTGGCACCGTGCCGGGGAGACTCCCCGATCCCGAGACTGATGGTTTGGTTGCCGAACTCCGGATGTTCTTCGCCGATCAGCTTGACCTGCTTCTGGACCCGGCGGACGAACACCATCGCCTCATCGGCGGAAGTCATCGGGAGGACCACGAGGAATTCGTCTCCGCCCAGGCGACCGACTGTGTCGAGCGTGCGGCATTGTTGCTGGAGAGTGTCGGCCAGGAGTATCAGGAGGCGGTCTCCCGCGGCATGTCCGAGGGTGTCGTTGATGGGCTTGAATCGGTCGATGTCGATCAGCACCACGGAGGTATTCAACTCGTGGCGGACGGCGCGGGACAACTCGGCTTCCAGCCGTTCCTCGAGGGCGCGCCGGTTGTACAATCCCGTGAGTTCATCTGTCGTGGCCGCGCTGTGGAGGCGCTCCACCAGTTCGGCGTTCTTCAGGGCGATGGCCGCCGCGAACGCGAGCGTCCCCGCCAGTTCATGTTCGGCACGGCCGTACGGACGCTCGTTCAACCCCGGGCCCAGCACCAACACGGCCAGGCGCTCCGCGCCGGCATCCAGTGGCACGACCAGTTCCGTGCCGGCTGGGAGGAGCGAGGCGATGGCCACGTTGTCGCTGGTGGTCACCAGGCTCCCGGGTGGGAGGGCATTCTCGAAATCGCTGTAAGGGATGGGGCGGGGCGTATCGGCCTCGTCCCGGCTCCGGAACACCGCCGGGATGAACTCCTTGCCCGAGGGGCGGTAGAGACAGGCCCAGCGGGTGAAGAACACCTCGGCCATGAAGTCGAGGATCAGCCGTTCCGTTTCCTCCGATGAATGGACGGACGACAGGAGGCGGGCCACCTGACGGAGGGCCCGGAGCTGGAACACGGCGTCGTCGAGGGTGGCCTGTCTCTCCAGCAGAACGCCTCGCAGTTCGAGGACCACCGACAAACCCATCGCCAGCGGCAGTGCCCCGCGGCCCATCTGTTCGGCGACGGACGGCTCTGCCTTGATGGTCACTTCGGCTTCGCCACTGGTGAGTTGCGCAACCTGGATGGCATCGGCGGCGTCACCCGCCGGGCCGCTGGTCTGCACCCCGGTTACCGGGCTGTCCAAGGTGAGCCAGATTTGCTCGCTGTGGAATCGACGCACGAGCACGTCGCGGCAGCGATCGAACAGCTCGGTGTCAGAGCGGGAAACTCTGCAGGCCGCAGCGAACGCGGACGGTAGATTGGCGAGGGTGGGGGAGGTGCCGGAACCCATGCCTATATATAACTACGGCGGACGACTAGGGAAACGTGATCCAGATCACATAACGTCATGATGATTCGTGCATGGCCCGGGCAACCGCGGCGCTGGTCGCCCGCAACTGCTCGAGCATGTCACGCCGCCGCCAATCCGAACGGGTGGCCAAGAGTTCCGCCAGCGAGCCGTGCCACCACTCGATGTCCGTCAACGCCACCCCTGATCCGATGGGGAGATACTCGGGCCCGAGCCGCCGGACGATCGTGAGCGACGAGCCGCACCAGTGGATCTCATTGGCCGTGACCACGTCCAGTGCCCGGGGATCGGCATCCAGCAGGTGGACCAGGAACTCCTGTTTGGAGGTGCGCCACCCGCGGCGCCGGCCTTCCGGGTCGTAGTGGGGCTCGGTCGCGTCACGCACGCTAACCAACACGGCGGGGCCGAATTTCTCATTGACCTTGGCCTCCATGCCGGAGCGCCGATCGATGGGGCACGCGTCCAGGAGGCTGAGGAGCACGCCCGCCACGACGGTCGGTTCATCGCACCCGTAACGCGCCAGGGTGACCGCCAGGTTGGCGGACCGATTGGTCGTTGCGGGACCGAATCCGGTCGCATCCGCGTAATGCTTGGCCACGAACGCGAAGGCGTGGTCGATGGGATCGCTATAGCCAGGGTTCGACATGGTTGCTTCCGGCTCGGTCAGGGCAGACCGATAAGTTTATGGGTTTGCAGGCTAAGGCGCCACCGGGGATACCGCAAGCAGTACTCGATCGATCGCCGGGTATTGGCCTCGAGGTCCGGGCCGTCCATCGGTTGCAGGGAAAAATGGTCGAAGGCCAGCCCGGCGAAGCGCTCCGGCGGTGCCTCCGGTTGGGGATAGACCAGCTTGAGCTCGTCGCCGGCCCGGATGACGAGTTCGGCCCCGGCCTTGGGACTGACGCACACCCAGTCGAGGCCATCCGGCGGGGCCACCGTCCCATTGGTTTCGACGGCCACCTCGAATCCGCGCCGGTGAAATGCGTTCACCAGAGCGTTGTCGAGCTGCAACAACGGTTCTCCCCCGGTGCACACGACGAACGGTGGCTGCGCCTCCGGCGCACGGGCGGTCCACATTCCGGCAACGTGGTCCGCCAGGGCGTCCGCCGTTTCGAAGCGACCCCCGCCCGGTCCATCGGTGGAGACGAAATCCGTGTCGCAGAACGGGCACACGGCCGTGGCCCGGTCGGTCTCGCGTCCACTCCAGAGATTGCACCCCGAAAAACGGCAGAAGACGGCGGCCCGTCCGGTGTGTACCCCCTCACCCTGGAGGGTATAGTAGGTCTCCTTGACGGCGTAGCTCACGGGGGGGTGGTACCCGCCGGCTCGCCGCCGGGGCGATAATGGGCCGGGTCGCTACCGCCGTGATCGGCGAATCCCTTGAGCCGCAACTGGCAGGCATCGCACCGGCCGCATGCCAGGCCGTCGGGCGACGGGTCGTAGCAACTGAGCGTCAGGCCGAAATCCACGCCCAACTTCAGGCCCCGGCCGATGATCTCGGCTTTGGTCAAGGTGATGAGCGGTGCATGGATCGTCGGGCCGGCGCCCTCGACCCCCGCCTTGGTCGCCAGCGAGGCCAAGTGCTCGAAGGCGGCGATGAACTCGGGCCGGCAGTCCGGGTATCCGCTGTAATCGATGGCGTTGACGCCGATGAAGATGTCCCTGGCCCCGAGTACCTCGGCCCAGCCCAAGGCCAGGCTCAGGAAGATGGTATTGCGGGCGGGGACGTAGGTGACCGGAATCGATCCGCGCATGTCGCTGGGGGATCGGTCTTTGGGCACCGGCACGTCGCTCGTCAGGGCCGACCCGCCGAAGGTTCGCAAGTCCACGTCCACGACCCGATGCTCGACAGCCCCCACCTGCTGCGCCACGGCTCGGGCACACCGCAATTCTATCGTGTGCCGCTGCCCGTAGCGGAAACTCAGGGCGTGCGGCGCAAAGCCCATCTCCTTGGCGATGGCCAGGGTCACGGCCGAATCGAGCCCGCCGCTCAGCAGGACGACGGCGGGTTGGGGCCCTGAGGCTGGGTCGCTGGCTATGGCCATGATGCTCCAAATATCGTCACAGCGCCCCCGCGGACGCTATTGTGTCTGGCGTTCGAGGACGTTTTGCAACGCCTCATGCAGGGTGGGATGGTGGAAGGCGTAACCCTGTTCGAGGAGCCGGCCGGGGAGCACCCGTGTGCTGGCGAGGAGCGCTTCGTCGGCCAGGCGACCCACGACGATTCGCAGTGCCACTGCCGGCACGGGGAGGAAAGCGGGCCGCCGCAGAAGGCGGGCGAGGGTCTGGGTGAACTCGGCGTTGGTGACGGGCGCTGGCGCCACCAGGTTGACCGGTCCGGATACGTCGTCGAGGAGGAGATGGTGGATGGCACCGACGGCGTCGTCGAGCGAGATCCAACTCATCCACTGGCGTCCGCTCCCCAGCCGTCCAGCCAGGCCGGCGCGAAACACCGGCAGCATCTTGGCCAGCGCGCCACCCGTCGGACTGAGGACGACCCCCGTCCGCATCACGGCGACCCTGATGCCCGCCTCGGCGGCCGGACGGGTGGCGTCTTCCCAGGCCTGCCCCACGTCCGCCAGGAATCCCGTGCCGGCGTCAGCCGTTTCGTCGAGTAGCCTGTCGCCGGCATCGCCGTAGTAGCCAATGGCCGAAGCACTGAGCAACGTCCTGGGCGGACGGTCCAATCCTGCCAGGGTCCGGGCCAGGAGGTCCGTGCCCGCCACCCGGCTCGCCCGAATGCGGGTCATCTGGGCCGGGGTCCATCGCCGGTCGACGATGTTCTCGCCTGCCAGATGGATGATGGCGTCGAGGCCTTCCAGGCGCCGGTGGTCGATGTGCCCGGCGTCCGGCCGCCAGCCGATCTGGTGCTCCTTGGGGGGAGTGCGAACGATGGGGTGTACCCGGTGCCCGCGATTCTCCAGCAATGACGTGAGAGCCCGGCCGATCAATCCGCTGGACCCTGTTATGGCGATGTCGAGCGCTACGGAGCCCCCGCTGGTATCTCCCAAGCCATCAGACGCCGACACGGTATCAGCTCGCTCCTCAGGGATTGACCGGCGGGTATCGATCGTGGCGGGCTCGGGCCTCGACGGAGGCGGCCTCGCCGCTGGCGGCCGTGAACACGAACAGGGCGATCATCAACAGAAACCAGTTGGTCGTGGGGCCGCCGAACATGGCGTAGAGGCCGAACAGCACGGCGATGCCCTTGCCGACGGTGGCGGCGGTGCGGGTTCCCCGAACGAACCCCATGCGGCTGGCCAGGATAGCCCGGAGCACACGGCCTCCGTCCATGGGGAACGCCGGGATCAGGTTGAACACCAGGATGTAGACGTTCACCACCAGGAGGTTGGCCAGAAACCCGCGGCCGAACGTCATCAGGGATCCGACGCCCATGGGTCCGGCGCCGACGACGCTGAGAAGTACATAGAGTACCGCGACGACGGCCAAGGTGACCGCCGGGCCTGCCAGCGCGATGAGGAGTTCCTGACGGGGCTTGGTGGGGAAGTACTCCAGCCGGGCCACCCCGCCGATGGGGAGGAGTACCACATCCCGGGTGGTGATGCCGAAGTGACGCGCCATCAACACGTGGCCAAATTCGTGGAGCACCACACAGCCGAAAATGGCGAGTACAAAGGCCAGGCCAACGGCCGCAGCTACCGGGCCGCCGTAGGTCCAGTCACGATATGCCACCCACGCCAAAAGGAGGAGGAAGGTCCAGTGCATCTTGAGATCGACACCGGCGATCCGGCCGATCGTGTATGAGGAACCCATGACGAATCTCCAACCGTGGTTTCCGGGGGCGGTGCCACGCGATCGTGGTCATTGTCGACGACGTAAGGGCGACGCATGCGTCGCCCCTACCGATGCGTCGCCTTGGAAACAGCGGGGGCCACGAAATACGATCCCAACCGCCCCCGCCGCCGCCCCCGCCCCAGAGGGGTCAACACCAATATAGCGGTCCAGGTGATCTTGGACG
>SMVY01000126.1 GCA_004357415.1 Gemmatimonadota bacterium | reverse complement strand
ACACCGCCGACGCGGAATCGCTGAACTGCATCACTTCGGTGATGATGGCCACACGCTGCGTCTTGACGTCCGACCGCAGCAACTCGACATAGGCGTCCTGTTGGGCCTGTACCATAGAAGGCATGGCCACCAGGGCAACCAGCCAAAGCAACTTACGCATGGGAATTCCTTATTAGCGGGATTAACAAAGGGTGTCGGCCCGAGGCGGGTCGACCGGGGTGCCCGGAAAGATAGCTCGGCGGCCAGATGAATGCTGAATAACGGCTGCCACGAATCCTAATCGGCGAAGTGTGGCTATTACACCCGATTCCATTATTCAACATTCGTGGCATCCAATATTCAGCATTCAACTAGGGCCGCTCCGTTCCATGACCTCGAATTCTGCGAGCAGATCGGCGGCTCGTTCCCCCATGGGCTCGACGTCCTTGAGTCGCAAGGCGATGCGACGGCCGCTGCCGATGTCCCCCAGGTCGCGGTACAGCACCGCCAGGGCAAACAGGAGCTCCCGGTCCCTGGGGTGCGTACGGAGACCCTCCTCGAACACCGCGACAGCCTCATCGGGCCGGTCGGCCCCGTTCAGCGCCACGCCGTATACGTACACGAACCGGGCCTGGTTCGGTGCCTCCTCTGCGGCGAATTGTAATTCCACCAGTGCCTCCTCCATGCGCCCGGTCCGGACCAGGAGCAGACCAAGTGCGTGACGGATCGGGGTGGTCTCGTCAACCTCCCCAAGCGCCTGGCGCAACACTTCTTCGGCTTCCGCGTCGCGGCCTTGCGCGCGGTAGAGGTCCGCCAGGTTCACGTAGGCCGGCAGCCACTTCGCGTCGAGCGCAACGGCCTCCCGATAGGCTGCTTCCGCTGCCTGGGGTCGGCCGCGGGCCGCTTCCACCAGTCCCGCGTTTACGTGTGTGGCTGGGTGGTCGGCATCGAAGGCCTGGATGGTCAGGTAGTCGTCGATGGCTCGATCGAGCAGCACCTGCTGCTCGGGACTCAGCCGTTCCCTGGACGTGCCCGCCAGGATCCGGCCCGCTTCACTCCGCACGCTAAGAATCGTGTCCTGCAGCCGGTGCTCGGCCACTTGCCAGCGCTGCGCCGGCGGGAGCATCTGGAGAGCCCCCAGAGCGTGGTAGCGGACCAGCGGATGCTGGTCGTCGATTGCCCTGATCACAGCCTGGGCCGCTTGACGCGATGGGGTCTGGAGCAACTGGTCGAGCACTGTGGACCTGACGATGGCGGGGATGGTGTCCTGGTTGGCAAGGTTGATCAACTTCCGCTCGGCCTCCGGTGCAAGCTGGCGCGCTCCGTGGATGACCTCCCCGAAACTCGGCACCGTCTCTGCCCTGGGGCCGTACCACTGAGCCACGGACCTGCTGGCCCAGCTGTCCGTCCGATCCTCGTGGCACTGGGTGCAGGCGTTGGGGGTGCCGAGCATAAGTGAAAGATCGGGGCGGGGTACCCGCATGCTGTGATCCTGGCGGTCGTCCACCACCATGTAGGTGCGAGTCGGCATGTGGCAGGTGACGCATTGGGCACCCTCGGACCCCGGCTCGTGGAAATGGTGCTCCGCAGTGTCGTACGTTGCGGGTAGGTGGCAGGTGGCGCACACCGCGTTGCCCGGCGCCCGCAGTTCCAGGGTATGCGGATCGTGGCAGTCACTGCACGACACTCCTTGGTGGTACATGCGACTCTGGGTGAACGAGCCGTAGACGTACACTTCATCCCGGATCTGGCCGTCGACGAAATACAATCGGTCTTCGAGGGTCAGGGGGATGTATTCGTCGAGCAGAGGCTCTCCGGGAGCGCGGCCATCGGCCACTTGGACCCGGCGTGAGTGGCACGGGGCGCAGGTCTCCACTTCCACACGATCCGCCGCCGGAGACGCGCGCCGGGCGATCGATGCTCCAGGGTCGAACAGCCACGGCCCGCCGGCGGAATCCCGCAAGGCGACCAAGCCGGTCGTACCCGGTTGATACGGCTCGTCTCGTGCGGCCCACTCGAGGTGGTCCGACGCCGGTCCGTGGCAGGCCTCGCACCCGACGTTGACGTCGCTCCAGGTCGTGGCGTACGATTTCGTCTTAGGATCGTAACCCTTGACCAGGTTGGTCGAGTGGCATTCAGCGCACTGTCGGTTCCAGTTTTGGCTCCGTTTGGTCCAGTGAAGTTCGTCGTCGGCAGTGATTATTTCGTCGGGATACAGGTGGAACCATCGCTGGCCCCCTTCGCCGGCAGGGCGGCTATCCCATGCGATGGTCAACCCCTGGAGGCGCCCGCCGGGTAATTCCAGGAGGTACTGCTGCAGCGGGTACACGCCGAAGGTGTACCTGACGGCAAACTCTTCCAACGTCCCGTCGGGTCCGTCGGTTTGGACCAGGAATTCGCCGCCCCGGCGGTAGAACGTGGTGGTGATTCCGGCGTACTCGAAGGTCGTGCCGTCGAAATCGGCGAGCACGGTGGAATCGTGAGCCACCTGCATTGCCAGATCGTGGTCCGAGCCACGCCAGGCCTCGGTGACCTCACTGTGACATTCCTGGCAGACGGCGGTGCCAACGTAGGCCGGTGGTCGGGCCTCGTTGCGGCATCCGGCGGCCAGGAAGGCCAGGATGAATATTGAATATCGGACGCCTTGAACGTGCAATAATGAAATCATGTGCGATCGCCAGACTGCTTTCAGGATTAGTGGCATTCAATAGTTCTCATGGCATTCATTATTCATGGCACTCATTATTCGTGGCATTCAATATTCATCTCCGCTCTCCCATGATGCGATAGTCGCCTTGCTGTATAGCACGGGCGGCGTTGTCGTGATCCACGGCAAATGATTGTTGCGGGTGGTACTCGAACAGAAAAGCCAGGCTCATCATGAAACCGGCTATGAGCACCCCTGCCGCGAAACGCCGCCAGAACCGTTTCTGAAGATACGGGTACCAGCAGTACATGGAATACAGCATTGCCAACGGGAAGGTCACGTAGAAGGTGTGGGAACTGGGGCCTTTGACCGAAACCAGGAAGGCCAGGAACAGCAACACCACTGTGGCCAGCGTGAGATTACGAACGGCGGGCCACTCACGCTGGACCTTCCGGCGGAAGCCTTCCACGAGTAACACGACCGGTTGCAGGTGCCCCACCACCAACAGCGCGACGGCAAACGGGATCACCCAGGCGTGGCGCTTCAGCAAGGCTATCCGATCCACCGTGTGGCCGCCCATCCAGTAGGGGAGCTCGTAGCTGGCGAACGACAGAAACCGGGCCAGGATGGTTACCAGCAATTCCAACGGATTCCGGAACTGGTACACCACGTTCTGCTCGGTTCCACCGAGGCCGTCGAAGATCCCATAGGCCACGAAGGTAGGGAGTAACAACAGTGCAGGCAGGGCCGCGCCGAGGAGGAATCCGATGGTGGTCTGGGCGAAGACCTTCCGATCCGCCCTGGCGCCCGACACGGCCGCATACCCCACCAGCGGCACCAGGATCGGCCAGGACATGTGCAGTTGGAATATCCACAGGAGTCCGAAGCCGACCATCACCCCCCCGAGCCACGGGCGAACCACGCCTCCTCGGATGGAGGGAATGCTTTCGAATAGCCCAACGAAGAAGATGACGGCGCCCACCAGCAGATAATCGATGTTTACCGTCCGGGTACTGACGAACAGACCCCACGGCACGATGAACAGCCACAGCCAAACGAACCAACGGGGGAGGCCTGGCATCCGCCGGCAGATATACCACGCCAGGAGGGCCAGCCCGCCGACCGACAGCAGGTTCAACAAGACGAACGGCGCTTCCGGCATGGGTACCAGAAACAGCGGGCCGCCTACCAGGACTCCCTGGAGGGCACCGGGAATCTGGGATGCGGTATAGACGACGTCCGGGCCGAAGTAGGGCCAGGTCTTGGTGGTGAAGAACTTGAGGCCGATCAGGTAAACTTGGCGGGCGTCCTCGTCCCAGAAATATCGCAGCCCGAAGATCAGCCGGAATACGAACATGGCGGTCAGGAACAGGACGATACTTTGCCATGACCGGAATTGGCAGAACTGCTCAAGCCTGCCGCGTATGCCGGCTTTGTTCGAAACGCTGGGAGGCGGTGGCCTAGGCGGGAGTCTAGCCACCGCGCTTGATGCGGTTGACGATCACGCTGCCATCAGTGTCGGTCGCCGACTGGTAGAGGCTCGGCTGGGTCCGTGTGGGCGACTCGGGACGGGGGAGGTGCAGGCGCTCGTCACGCATTCGCTCGATGTCGCGGAGTACGTCCCGCCGGCTCACCTGGCCGACAACCCTGCCATCCTCGATGACCGGCAGGCGCCGGACCCCGCGCTCGAGCATCAGGTGGGCCAACCGGTAGATGTCGACATCGGGGCCGATGGTTTCGGGCTCTGTGGTCATCCACACCCCTACGTGGTTGTGTTCCTCGTAGTCCTCCGCGCGGTACTCACCGGATGCCAGGACGCTGAGGAGGTCGTACTCCGACAGCATTCCCAGGAGACGATGGTCGTCGTCGATCACCGGCGCGCCCGAGATCCGCTTACGCACAGTGACCCCGATGGCGTCCATGATCGACATTTCCGGACGGAGCGTCACCAGGTTCCGGGCCATGATGTCGCGGGCGGCGAGGATGGGAGCGTGTTTCATAGGGCGTCCCCGGGTGCGCCGCGGGCGGCGGAGGATTGGTGATGACACTCGTCGACGCCGGCGTCGCCACAGTCGCACTGGCCAGCGACCCCGCCGCACGAGCCGCGCAACGGCCGCCGCCCGAACACCACCCCGATACCCAGGGCCAAGAGGACCACGGCGAATCCAACCATCGAAAGCAGTTACGGGTTCCATAGGGTCACTCAGTAGGGTCACTCAGTTCGTCGTGCCGTCGGGGACGACCTCGACGATGCGGCTGAAGGCGTCGGTGGCCTGCGAGGTGAAGCCCTCCTCGGTCTGCCACACGAAAAGTGCCGCCACATCGTCCCTCTGGGCAAGGGCGAACCCTCGTTCCAGCCCCAACACGCTCAACGCCGTGGCCCAGGCATCGGCCTCCATGCAAGTGCCCGCCACCACGCTCACGGCCGTTCCGGTGTGGCTCACCGGGCGCCGGGTGGCGGGGGAGTCAGGGTTGCAATCGCAGGTCCAGCAGCCGTGCCTTGTGGTCCGAGCCGTACTGCTTGTCGAGTCGCCGGTAACTATCCGGAACCAGCTGGGGTTCATCGCCGTCCCACGACGTCCGCTGGCGGAAGAACATATGATCGGCGGGGAACTCCCCCCGGGTTGGCAGGCCGTCGGTTGGCGGGGATT
>SMVY01000125.1 GCA_004357415.1 Gemmatimonadota bacterium | reverse complement strand
CCGTTCTCCAGGGCCAGCCGGGCAACGGTCAGAACGGAGTCGTAGTCCGCCAGCATGAGACCCCGGTTGCCCGGGTCGTCATGATAGTCACGCAGGAGGGCTGCGCCCCGGCTCCCCATGGCGCCGTCGGCGGATACCTTGATGGCTCGAGTCCACACCATGTTGTCGCCCATGGCGATGCGGGGCCCGTGCCCCAGGAGTTCGAGGAGCCCGGGGGAGCCGGCCTCGACCATGGCGTAGTAGCGCAGGGTCAGTTGCCCCTGGGCGGCGAGTTCCTCGTAGAGCTCGACGGTATCCGCACCGACGCCGGCGTCGTGGATGCCGGTCAGCCCCCACCGGTTGGCTTCCCGCATGCCGGCCTGGATCTGGGCCACCAATTCCCGCCGGGACACCGGTGGAACGACCGACGCCACCAGCAGTCGTGCCTCGTCGATCAGGGTGCCGGCGGGCTTGCCGTCCGCGTCCCGGATGATTTTGCCGCCATCGGGGTCCTCGGTGCGCCAATCCACGCCGGCCAGGTTCAGGGCCATGGCGTTGGCCAGGGCAGCGTGGCCGTCCACCCGTTCGAGATAGACGGGATTACGGGGGACCGCGGCGGACAGTGCTTGGTGGGTGGGGAATTCCCGGCTGTCCCAATCGTTCTGGTCCCAGCCCCGTCCCACGATCCAGGTCCCCGTCTTAAGCTGTTCCGCCCGGCGCTTCACCAAGACGATGACTTCCTCATAGGAGGTCGTTCCCTTGAGGTTAACCGTGCGCAGGAGGCGTCCCAGGTTGGGCAGATGGGCGTGGGCGTCGATCATGCCGGGGATGATTACTCGGCCAGCCGCCTCCAACCGCTCGGTCTGGAGCCCGGCGATGGCGTCCACCTCGGCGTTGGAGCCCACCAGGATGAAGCGCCCGTCCTTGATCGCCAGGGCCTGGGCCCTGGGCAGGGCACTGTCGAGGGTGTAGATGGCGGCGTTGAGGACGATGAGATCCGGCGCCTGGTTCTGGGCGGCCAGGAGCGGGGGTGTGAGGGTGGCCAGGAGCAGCGGGAGGAGCCGGCGATGGGGCATGGAGTTGTTTCCGGTGACGGCCGGGTCGTTGCAACCCCGGACGGGTTCGTCCTATCTAACGGGAAAACCCACACAAGGAGCTACCAGTGCCCCTCGGCATTCGACGGATGATAGCACCATCGACTCAGGCCGCCACAGCGGGCGCGGCCCTGCTTTTTGGGCTGATACCCACCGGGGCCGCCGCCCAGGAGCGGTTCCCGGTCAGCGGCAGTAATGTGGCCATCTACAACTTGGCGGGCCGGGTTGTGCTCGAGGCCGGCCCGGGCTCAGACGTGACCGTCGATGTGTCACGGGGCGGCGACGATGCCGGTCAGCTTCGGATCGAGACCGGCCGTATCGACGACGCCAATACTCTCCGTGTGGTGTATCCCGGCAGCCGGGTCGTCGCCTCGTTCCTGTCCTCCAACCAGCACACCAAACTGCGGGTGCGCGACGACGGCACGTTCTCGGATCACAACAGCAACCGAGGGTCCCACGTCACCATTTCGGACGGGGGCAGCGGACTGGAGGCCTGGGCCGACTTGACCATCAGGATCCCCAGCGGAAAAACGGTTCGGGTGTATCTGGCAGTCGGCAGTATAGCAGCGACCAATCTCGACGGCGATATCCGGCTCGATACTCACTCGGCCCCGGTGACGGCGAGTGACATCCGTGGCAGCCTGGATGTGGACGTAGGTTCTGGCTCAGTGGAGGTCCGCCGCATGACCGGGACGCTCCGGGTGGATACCGGATCCGGCGGGGTCGAGGTCTACGACGTGGATTCCGATGTCATCGACATCGACACCGGATCCGGTGGGGTGCGCGGGGGCAACCTCACGGCCGAGACGATTCGGATCGACACCGGCTCGGGCGGCATCGAGCTGGACGACGTTGGTGCGGATCGGCTGTTGATGGATACCGGGAGCGGGGGTGTCCGGTTGACTCTGAACCGAGTGCCGGAACACATCGACGTGGACACCGGCTCCGGTGGGGTGACGATTCGCTTGCCCAGCGGGCTCAACGCCATGGTCGAGTTGGAGACGGGAAGCGGGTCGATCGAGACCGATTTCCCCATGACGATCCGGCGCCACAGCCGAGATCACGTCGAGGGGCAGATCGGGGATGGCTCGGGCCTGATAAAGATCGAGACCGGCTCGGGTTCGATCCGGCTCCTGACCACCGGCTAGGACGCCTGGGAGGCCTCGAGATAGGAGAGGCCTCCCGACATCCGTTGGTAGACATCGGCCAGCGTCTCGGGCGATCCAACCAGGAAGCGGCACATGTCGTCCCCTCGTGAGCGGCACTCGACCTCCATGACTGCTACCGTTTCTCCGGCCAACCGGCCGAAGAAATCGGCCAGCAGGCCGCTCGACAGGTGGCAACTGGGATACTGGGCGCCGGCATCGGGGGATGCCTCGCTCCAGTCCGTGGAATCGATGGCCAGAATACCCTCGGCGAGCGGATTGATGGCGATCGAACCCCAGCCGTGTTCCTGGAAGAACGCCGAAGCGACCTCCCCCAGGAATTCCGCGTCGAGATCTTCTGGTTTGACCTGCCGGGTGGCTTCGAGCCATTCGGTGAAGGCCTGAAACGTGTCCTCACCGGCCGCAAACCCCGCCTCTTGCAGGTAGGCGGCCGTTGAGAGTCCGTGGTCGCGCTCCAGGCTCGACCGGAGGACGTGCAGGGCTTTGGGGCTGAGCCCCAGGAAGGTCGTGGCGGTCGTCGAATCGGTGTGTGACATGGGCTCTGGGTGGTTGGTGCTCACAAGCTAGGTGGCTGCGCCGAGGCGACGCAAGAGTTCGTCTTCGTCGATGACCTCGATCCCGAGCGTCCGGGCCTTGTCGAGCTTGCTCCCGGGGCTCTCGCCCGCGACCACGGTGGTGGTCTTCTTGCTCACGCTCCCCGTCACTTTGCCGCCGGCGCCCTCGATTCGGGCCACGGCCTCCGACCGGCTCAACGTGGGCAGCGTCCCGGTCACGATATAGATACTCCCCGCCAACGGCCCCTCTCCGCCCGCGTCCTGCGGCTCCTCGAGGGTGAGGCCCGCCTCCCGCAACCGGTCGAGCAGACGCCGGTTGCGTTCCTGGGCAAAGAAACTCGTCACCGCGTCGGCGATGGTAGGCCCGATGCCGGGGACGTCGCTCAGGGCTTCGTCCCCCGCCGATTGCAGGTGCTGGAGCGTCACGAACTCCCGGGCGAGGACCCGGGCCGCCATCGTTCCCACGTGGCGGATGCCAATGGCGAACAGGAGCGTCGACAACGGCTGCGACCGCGACGCGTCGATGGCGGCGACCAGTTGTTCGGCCGACTGGCGGGCGAACCGCTCGAGGGGTAGGAGTTGGTCGACGGTCAGGTGGTACAGGTCGGCGACGTCCTCGATGAGTCCGGCGTCTAGCAGTTGCCGGACTCGCTCGTACCCCAGGCCGCGAATGTCCATGGCCCCGCGTGAGGCAAAGTGGACGATGGCCTCCAGAGTTCTCCCGGGGCAGGCGACGTTGGGACAGTAGCGCATGATCTCGTCGGGCGGCCGCTCTACTGCGGTGCCGCACGCCGGGCACGCCGCCGGGGGCTCGAACGGCGTTTCGGTTCCGTCCCGCTTGTCGGGCAGGGGGCCGATGATCTGGGGGATGACTTCGCCGGCCCGAACCACTTCCACCCAATCGCCGATGCGGATGTCCTTCTCGGCAATCAGCAGTTCGTTGTGTAGCGTGGCGTTGGAAATCGTGACACCGCCCAATTCGACCGGTTCCAACTCGGCGTAGGGATTGAGGGCGCCGGTCCGGCCGACGTTGATCTTGATGTTCCGCAGCCGGGTCACGGCCACCTCGGGGGCAAACTTCCGGGCGACCGCCCAGCGGGGCTCGCGCCCACCGATGGCTCCCAGTTCGGGCCACAGATCCAGCCGATCCAGTTTCACCACCACGCCGTCGGCTTGAAACGGCAGGGTGGGCAGGAGGGCCTCGAGCGTCGGGATATGGTCGATGACGTCATCGAGGGTGGCCAGCCGCTCCCGGTGTCGTTCCACCTGGAAGCCCCACGCGCTCAACAGCTCGAGGGCGTCCCACTGGCTGGATACCGGGCGCTGTCCCTCCAGCACTTCGATGTGGAAGGCGAACAGGCGCAGCCTGCGTTTCCCGGTCACGGCGCTGTCGAGTTGCCGCAGGCTGCCCGCGGCGGAATTCCTTGGGTTGGCGAACGGCGGATCGCCTTGCGCCTCGCGCAACCGGTTGACGCGGGCAAAGGTGGTGAGCGGGAAATAGACCTCACCCCGGATCTCCATCAGCGGCGGCACGTCGTCCGCCGGCAGAACCAGCGGCACGTCGTGGATGGTGCGAAGGTTGGGGGTGACGTCTTCGCCGATGATGCCGTTGCCGCGGGTGGCCCCGGTAGTCAGGCGACCGTTGGTGTAGGTGAGATTGACGGCCGCGCCGTCGATCTTCAACTCGGTGACGAACGCGCTGTCGGCGGTCTTGGGTATGAGCCGGAGGTTGCGTTCATGCCAGGCGCGGAGTTCGTCGGTATCGAAGGCGTTGGCCAACGACATCATCGGCTGGAGGTGGCGGTGCTTGGTCAGGGCCGACGCGGGTGCCGCGCCCACCCGCTGGGTGGGTGAGTCGGGGGTGCGAAGTTGTGGCTGGTCCCGTTCCAACTGCTGGAGTTCACGGAACAGCCGGTCGTATTCCGCGTCGGAAATGGATGGGTTGTCTTCGAGGTAGTAGGCTCGATTGGCGCGCTGGATCTGGTCGCGCAACTCGGCGGCTCGCCGGGTGGCCGGGGCTCGGCTCCCGGATGGAGTCACCGGGTGGCGGCCTCCTGGGCGATGACGGCCATGGCGACGCTGACCAGCCGGTCGATCTCCTCGGCCGGGGCTTTCCCCAGCGCTCCTTCGTTCCAGGAGCCTTCCTGCGAGGCGGCCTCCTCGAGGAGACGGCGGATGAAGCTGAGGAGAGCCGCCCGTGTACGATCCTGGTTGGTTTCGACCGGACCGTCGCTCCGGCGGTCCTTGAGCCGCTCGAACCGGTGGGCATTGCGCAACGCCTTGGCCGTGAGGCTGGCCACCACCTGGCAGAATTCCACGTCGACGTCGGAAAAACTGGAGCCGTCGCGGAACGTGCGGAGCAGGATGGCGCCGATGGCATCACCGCGCCAGGTGATCGGCACCACGGTGATGGACTTGACCCGCCGGTTGGCGAGGGCTCCCTGGACCGCCTTCAGCGAGGGGTCGCTGGCGGCGTCGGGGATGAACACCGTTTCCCCCGACTGGATGGCCTGTTTGAGCTCCGGGTAGCGGTCGAGATCGACCACATAGTTGCGGATACTGGGATCCTCGTAGCTCGCCACCAGGCGAACTCGCTGACCACCCTTTTCCACCAGGAAGATCGAACAGCGGTCGAGGCCGAACGCCTCGCCGAGCCGCCGTGCAACCGACTGCACCACGTCCATGAAGTTGAGCGAGCCGGCGATTTCCTGGAGGATCTCGATGACGGCCAGCAGGTGCTTGCGCTCGTGTTCCAGTGTCTGGAGGCGTCCCTGGAGGCTCTCGACTTCTTGTTCGAGTGACGGCTCGGCAGGGGTCATGGTTTCTGGTCCAATGGAGGCGGAAAGGGTTGTCGGATAGGAAGTTGGGCAGGGAGGGGCCGGGGGTCAAGCGGCCGGGCCAGCCCGATTGCTCGGCGGCCCGGGCCGGGCTAGCTTCCCCTTAACTATTGAGGAGCGACCACTGTGACCGACGATGACCAGGATCTGTACGACGATAGTCTAGACGAAATCGACATCGACGAGGAAGACGACGATGAAATGGCCGCCACGGGGTTTCGCGGACCGGAGTTTGCCACCGGTCTCATCCTCGGCGCTGTGCTCGGCGCGGTGATCGCCCTGTTGGCGGCTCCGCACACGGGCGCCCGTACCCGCAGGGACCTGGGCCGGAAGGCACGCCGGATCCGGCATGACGTTGAGGGCCGGTGGGATGGAGCGCAACGCGACTTGCGGCGTCAGGTCCGGCGGCGGAAGCGCAAGATCCGGGGTCAGGTCAAGAAGGCCACCAAGCGTACCCGGAAGGCGATAAAGCGGCTCACCTAGTTGCGTCCGTCTTCCTTGCCGGCCATTTCCTTCATTAGCTCTGCCGCCCGTGCCTTGTACTTGGGATCGAGCACGTCCCACACCGGTAGGGAATCGATCGCCAGGAGCTGAGGCCGGGCGTCGCTGTACCGTTTGCGGTCGAAGTAGATCTCTGCCAGATCCATGTGATGGTAGATGACGGTGGGGTCGATGGCGACGGCGAGTTCCATGTGCTCTTCGGCCTGCTGCCAGCTGGCCAGGTCGAGAAAGTCTCCGCCGTACAGGTTCTTGGCGAACCATCGCTGGATGCCCGAGAGCCGCTTGATTTCCGCATGCCACAGTCCAATGACGTGATGGGCCTTGTCGTGCTCCGGGTCGAGTTCCAGGGTTTTCAGTGCCTCCACGCGAATCTCGGGCGCGCGGCGCACCCGTTCCTTGTTGTTCTTGGTGAGGGACGCGCGCCCGACGGCGGCCGCCAGAATGTAGTGCCCGTCAGGTTGCAGCAGTTCCGCGTCCACCGCGCGTCGGGCGTATACCTCGGCCAGGACGTATAGTGAGTCCCGTTCCTTGCTCTTGACGTCGTCGGGCGTTTGCTTGCCGACGTCGATCAAGGCCGAAGCCATCCGCCAGTTGGCCTGGTAGTCGGCGGAGTCGAGGGCCAGGGCGGCCGCGAAGTGGTCCACGGCACCTTCAGGGTTCCGCGTGTTGGCGGCCACGAGGCCCAGGGCCATGTGCTCGTCGAAATCGAGGGCTGCGGACTGGGCCGCCAAGTTGCCGGCCGCCAATCCCGCAAGCAGCGAGATACTCCATGCGTGGTGGCCGAGCCTGAAGGAGATCATGATTATATGGTGGTTGCCTCACTCATAGAACGCAAGCGCGGCGGCGAGGCCCTCACGGCTTCGGAATGGCGGGAGCTGCTCCTGGCCTACGGCGCCGATGCCGTGCCCGACTATCAGATGGCGGCGCTCCTCATGGCCGTGTTCTTTCAGGGACTCACAGCCGAGGAGCTTTACACGGTTACCGAAACCATGCTGCACAGCAGCGCCGGCCTCAGTTTCGACGGGTGGGAGACACCGCGGGTCGGCAAGCACTCCACGGGTGGTGTGGGGGACAAGACGTCGATCGTCCTGGTGCCACTGCTGGCCTGCTGTGACGTGGCCGTCCCCATGCTGTCCGGACGGGGCCTGGGGCACACCGGCGGAACGCTCGACAAGCTCGAGTCCATTCCTGGATTCCGGACGGGGTTGTCGATCGAGGAAGCTGAGCGGCAAGTCCGGACCTTGGGCTGCGCCATGTTGGGGCAGAGCAGGGACATCGCCCCGATCGATCGAAAGCTCTACGCCCTGCGGGACGTCACCGCCACGATCGAATCGATTCCACTCATTGCCGCCAGCATCATGTCCAAGAAGTTGGCCGAAGGGTTGAACGGGCTGGTGCTCGACGTGAAAACCGGAAGTGGAGCGTTCATGGTCGACGTCGAGGACGCCCTGGCCCTGGCGCAGACCATGATCGAACTGGGCGAAGCCCACGGCTGCCGGACCACGGCACTGCTCACCGCCATGGATCGCCCGCTGGGGCGGGCGGTGGGCAACGCGCTCGAAATAGAGGAATGCATCTTGACGCTCCAGGGAGAGGGCCCCTCCGACCTGGTCGAGGTGATCCTCGCCCTTGGATCGGAGATGTTGCTGTCCGCCGGTGTCGCCGGCGATCGGGCTGAGGCGCGTGGCCGGTTGGAGGATGCCTTGGCGTCGGGGAAGGCGCTCGAGCGCTTTGCCGCGTTGATCGAGGCGCAAGGGGGCAACCCCGCGATCATCGACGACCCGGCCGTCCTCCCCCAGGCGGAGGAAATCGAGGTGCTCGAGGCGTCGGCTGCGGGGGTCGTTCAGTCGGTCGAACCCCGGCGCATCGGGCTGGCGGTAATCGAACTTGGTGGCGGGCGGCAGCGGCTGGACGAAGACATCGATCCCAGTGTAGGGTTCGTCGTCTCGGTCAAGCCCGGTGACCGGGTGGCAGCCGGTGAAGCCATCGCCTCGGTGTTCGCCCGTGACGCCGAAGGGATCCGCGCGGGCCGGGCCGCGCTGGAGGAGGCGATCGTCATCGGGGAGGTGGGGAGCCTCACTCCGTTGATATCACACCGCGTCACCGCGGCGGGGACGGAAGTCCTGGAGGTGACCTAGGCATGATGGCCGGGATGTTGGTGGCGCTGGCGATCTTCGCCGTGGCGTATTGGCTGGTGCGGCGGGGTGAGGACATCCGCAGCCGCCACCGATCGCCGTCCCACGACATCGACCGAGACGTGTTGGAGCGGGCGGAGCGGGAGGTGCGCGATCTGGATATCGATCACCACCCCGACGACGGGTTCGAGGGAGACGACTGGGGGCCGGGGGCGAAGTAGGCGGGGGCAGTGGGGGCAGTGGATGGGGCGTGGGAGGTGGATGACCTCTAGATTGGTACTATGGCTGATTCTGACGATGGGCTGTTTGAGCGGGTCGCCGAGGCGCTGGGCGATCAATATGACCTGATCCGCCTCTTGGGGAGGGGGGGGATGGCTAGTGTGTTCCTGGCCCGGGAGCATGCGCTCAAGAGGCTGGTGGCCATCAAGGTGCTCGACCCGGAATTGGGTGCCAGCGAGGATTTCCGCAGCCGGTTCCAGCGCGAGGCCGAAACCGCGGCCCAGTTGCACCATCCTAACATCGTGCCGATTTACCGCGTCGGCGCCTCCGGCGACCTGGCGTACTTCACCATGGCGTACGTCGATGGCGAGAGCCTGGGGGCGCGTCTCCGGCGCTCGGGCCGCTTCCCGGTCGAGGAGGCTCTCCGGGTGACTCGGGAAGTCACCGCGGCGCTGGGCAGCGCGCACCGGCGCGGCATTATCCACCGGGACATCAAGCCGGCGAACGTGTTGTTCGACAAGGAATCCGGTCGGGCCCACATGACGGATTTCGGCATTGCTCAGGTTGTGTCGACCGGGGCCGATCAGGGCGAGGAGTCCGAGGACCTGACCGTCGCGGGGATGGTCATGGGCACGCCGCGCTACATGAGCCCCGAGCAGGCCAGCGGAGAGCGCGACCTCACACCCGCCTCCGACCTGTACGCTGTCGGCATCCTGCTCTACGAGATGCTCAGCGGCGCCTATCCGTACACCATAGGCCCCAATCACAACTTCCTGGTAGCCCACCTGACGCAGGACGCCGATCCGCTCTCTTCTCACGTCCGCGATCTCCCGGGCGACCTCGAGGCCATCGTGATTCGGCTTCTCGACAAGGATCCGGCGCAGCGGTTCGCCACGGCGGACGATTTACTGGCCGCGCTCGGATCGGGCGAGGTATCGGCGTCGATGGCCCCGCGCCGGATGAGGAAGCGCGGCCGGGTGATGGCTGCCCTGGCCGTGGTGCTGCTCGCTGTCGCCGGCGGTCGGACTCTGCTGCGGTCGTCCGATGGCGTGCCCGACGGAGTCGATCCTCGCAAGTCGATCCTGCTGGGGTTCTTCAACAATACCAGTGCGGACCGAAGCCTCGACTGGCTCCGTATCGGTGGTGTGGAACTCCTGGGGCAGTCGCTGGCTCGGTGGGACGACCTGCAGGTGATCGGGGTCGACCGGCTGCTCGACGCGGCGCGCAAGGCCGGGGTCGACAAGGACGAACCGATCTCCCGCGACGACGCGTTCGCCATGGCACGGCAGCTCGGGGTATGGACCGCCACCACCGGGTCGCTCGTCCGGCTCAACAACGATTCGATGCGGATCACCGTGCGGGTGTACGATGTTGCCAGCGAGCGCGAACTGTCGACGGCGACGGTTGCGGTGCCGCGGGACTCGGCGTTGACCGAGGCGTTCGACGCGCTGGGGCAGGAGATCCTGGAGGTAGCCGGAGCGCCGCCAACCGCGGTCGTCGGCATGGAACCGCCCACCCACTCCATCGACGCCTACCGGGCCTATATCGACGGCATACTGGCTCGTAACCGATTCGATCTGGACAGCGCCAAGATCGCCTTCCGCCGGGCGGTGGACGAGGATCCCCAGTTTGCCCTGGCCTATTACGCGTTGAGCGCGGTGACGAGTGGTGTCCAGGTGCCGTCGCAGGACCCCGAATTCCTGGCCCTGGCCGACAGCGCCCTGCGATACTCCGCCAACCGGCCCGCCAAGGAGCGATTGCTGATCGAAGCGTTCCACGCCT
>SMVY01000124.1 GCA_004357415.1 Gemmatimonadota bacterium | reverse complement strand
TTGCATGGTCCTGCTCCTCGACAGGGGTCATCTGGGCGCGGTCAATTCTCTGGTAAATTGTGCACCCCTGAGTGGCAATGGCAAATCCGTGGGGACCGATCCACGATTCGCTGCCACCATGGCCTAGCTCCCTGCTACGCCCCTATTGGTGCTTGATGTAACGTTTTGATGTTGTGTGGTACCGATCCTACGAATTCCGGCCTTTTCTCGCCAGCGCTCCGAGCCCGGTCGCTGTCGAGTATCACGACGAGGTGGCTTGTTTTTCGTATAAATATATGACACCAGGACAGTGCATAATCTCATGTCATATAATTGATTACCGTGTGCGCAGCCATGTGCATGTCTAATATATGTACACTGATTTCCTTGGGGGGGGCCCACAAGTTGCCCGCTACATGATTGAGAGCAGGAAGACCTTGCTGGGGCGGTTTCGAGTTCTACCCCCAAGGCCGCTCGCAACACGCAAGTAGGGGATTCTTCAACTGGGATAGCAGTTCCCCAAGGACCATTGACCATGCGACCTTCCTCGAAGCGGTTAGCCCTGGGTCTTGCCCTCCTCCTCGGTGGGTGCGCCGGCGACGGTGACCCTGCCATCCTGACGCCCCAGGGGACCTCGCCGTCCGAGCCGGGGTCAGCTCCGGCCGTCTTGGCGATCCGGGTGTTGACTGCGGGGATCGAACTCGATGTTGACGGATACACCATCGAGGTCGCCAACACCGCCTGGTCTGTTGCCGCGAACGACAGTCTGACTATTGCTGACCTTCTCGCGGGCGACTACCTGATACGCCTGGGCGAAGTGGCCGGCAACTGTGCCACCGTCGACGGCCTCGATCTCCGCGCGATCACGCTTTCGAGCGGTACCACCACTTCGGTGCAGTTCAACGTCCTGTGTGCATCGACGGCGGTACCAGATACCGCTGGCCCAGCCATCTCTAACGCACCGGCATGCTACCTCAACGGCACAGGGTGTAGCCTGAACGAGCTCGAGCAGTGGAAAGAGGCTGAGGAGGTCCGCATCGCCGCCACGCAGCAGGCCAGCCAGACGGTGTACGACTCGCTCGAAGTGGTGTGGGATACCTACCTCCGTGATTTCCCACTGGGGCAATCGCAATTCCTGATGTGTGGCCCCCTGGAATACGAGGCGAACGTCAGGATAGTCGGGCCCCAGGGTGCGGACATGAGCATCGGGCCCCACGAGTTGCACATTCCGCCTGGGGCTCTGAGCGAGTCGGTGGTAATAACGGGCGAGATGCCGGTGTCGCTGTTGGTGAGCGTGGAGCTGTCGCCCCATGGCCTCCAGTTCGCCCCAGGTGTCACACTGGTTCTGAGCTACAAGCACTGCGAGCAGTTGGAGAGCTACGAGTATTTGGTCGCCTATTTGGACGCCAACCGCAACGTGCTCGAATGGCCTACCTCCCGCAACTACAGTGAATACGAAGAAATCACGGCCGATATCGATCACTTCTCCAAATATGCTGTCGCCTACTAGATGGTGACCAATCCGGCCCTTCTCCTGGATCTCCCGCATTTGTGGGTAACTGGCAGGCGACCTTTGGGACTCCGCCCCGCCACGAGGTCCCCGCGGCAACTGCTTGAGGAAGCGCAGCGCCACGACAGCAGCGGCCGGATGGATGAGGCGATCCGTTGGTATAACACTGCCATCAACGCCGCGGAGGCCAAGGATGAGGGCGCCGTGCTGGCCATCGCCCTCCGTCTCATGGGTATAGTCCACCACCGGCGAGGCGATCCGGAACGGGCTCGAACTCTCTGCCGCCGAAGCCATGAAGTGGCACTCGCTCTGGGCGACGACTTGCTGGTGGCCGAGGTGCTCAACACACTCGGCGGGTTCGACCTCGAGGGCGGGGACTACGATGCCGCTCGCCGAACTTTCCGGCAGGCGCTTCTCCGCGATGGGGAAAACGGGGCGGTCCGTGGCCGTATTCGCCAGAACCTCGGCATCCTCGCCAACATCCAGGGGGACATCTCCGAGGCCCTCGACCACTACCGTCACTCCCTCAAGGCTTTTGAAGAATCCGGTGACAATCGCGGCCGGGCGATTTCGTTTCACAACCTGGGAATGATCAACTGCGACCTGGAACGGTGGGACGAGGCCCACGACTACTTCTCGCGCAGCAGGGCCATCGCCGATGACATCGGCGACGTACACCTCGAGGGCCTCTGTTCGCTCAACATCACGGAAGTGCACCTGGCTCGGCAGCAATTCGAAGACGCCCGTAGCAGTGCCGAGGCCGCGCTCGAAGTGTTCAACCAATTGGGCGCGCAGGATGGCCGCGCGGCGGCTTACCGGTTTCTCGGCATTCTTTATCGCGAGATCGGCAAGCCGGCCGTGGCGGAAGCCCGTCTCACCCTTTCACTGGAACTCGCCTCCAAGGGGCACTTCCCGCTCGAAGAAGCCGAAGCGTTACGAGAGTTGGCGGTCCTGTATCAATCGCAGGGTCGGAATCAGGAGGCCTTGAACAACCTGAACGCGGCACATCGTGTCTTTCGCCGGCTCGCCGCCAAGGTTGATCTCGTGGATGTGGCCGCCAAGGTCACAAAACTCGAAGGCACCTTCTTGGAGGTCATCCGCGAGTGGGGTCAGTCGATCGAATCAGCCGACGGGTACACCCACGGCCATTGCGGCCGGGTGGCCGATTACGCCCTCCGAGTGGCCAGGGCGCTGGAACTCGGCGAAGGGGAGTTGACCACGATCCGTCTGGGGGCCTACCTCCACGACCTGGGCAAGGTTCGAGTCCCCCACGAGATCCTCAACAAGGATGGTCCTCTCACTCCCGAGGAGTTCACCATCATCAAGCGGCACCCGGTGTGGGGACTCGAGTTGCTGGCGACCATCGAGTTTCCGTGGGACATCAAGCCGATCATTCGATGGCATCACGAGAAGTACGACGGGACAGGATACCCTGATGGGCTCCAAGGGGACGAGATCCCCTTGGCTGCCCAGATCGTTTGTATCGCCGACGTCTACGACGCCATGACTACGACGCGCAGCTATCGCCCGGCGATGGAACCAGAGGTAGCGCTCGAGCAGATGAGAATTAGCCGCTCGTGGTGGCACCCTGACGTATTTGATGCCTTCATGGCCACTATTGGGCAGGATACCGATCATGGCTAGCCGTCGCGGACAGCTTCCCGGGCCAGCCAAGGTGATGGAACACGCCGTTGTCACCGGTGATTTCGGGGGTGCGTTGGAACAGTTCCACCGCGCGCTCGATCCCGCGATGCGCGAACTGCCCCAGGTGGAGCTGCTGGCCGCGACCGCGGCTGTCCGGTTGGGGGATTGGCAGCAGGCCACCTCGCTCGGGCTGTCGGTCCTCGAGCACAGTCGCCGGAATGACGACCCGGACGGTCGGATGCGGGCTCTAAATCTGCTGGGCGGGCTCGCGTTCGAGCGCGGAGTACTCGACGATGCCGAGGCCCAGCTCCTCGAAGCCCTGACACTGGCGCGCCAGCTGGAAGATCGAGATGTCGGCCCACGTATCCTCAACAACCTCGGGTCGCTGGCCCACGTCCAGGGCCGAATCTCCGAGGCGCTCGAACGGTACCACGAAGCCATCACCGTGTACCAAGGTGATGGGAACGATCGCGGCTTGGCGGAGACCTACCACAACATCGGCTTGGTTCAACGGCAGGAGAGAGCATGGTCGGAAGCGCGCGTGGCCCTTCGCCACGCCATTCGCCATGCGCTAGTGGTGGCGGAAGCTTCGCTACTGGCGTTGGTGCACATGGGATCGGCGGAACTGTACCTAGAGGTGGAGAATCTCCAACAGGCACAGGCAGAGATCGATGTCGCTGACCGACTCCTAGCGGGGGTCCAGGACAAGCTGGGCGAAGCGGAGTTGGAGCGGGTACACGCGCTCCTGAAATTGGAACAGGGGAATCCAGAATCGGCGCATCGTCATGCGTTGGCTGGCGAAGCCGTCGCAGCCGCTGGTGGAAATCCACTCCTCGAATCGGAGTGCGCCGCCGTCGGGGCCACCGCTTTGCAAGGTCTGGGAGCCGACGAGGCGCAGACCAAACACGACCGAGTGGTCGAGACCATGAAGGCCCTGGGAGCATCCCAGCCCCTCAAGCGGTTCGAACGCCAGTGGGCAGGCGTCGGTTAATCGGAGCGTTGAGCGCGTCGAACGCCGCCGCCGCGCTGTTCCTTTTTCAATTCCGCCAACAGCGCGGTCATCCACCGTGCCCCCCTGCGCACTGCGACCTGCGACCGGCGTCCTGCGTCCTACGCCCTCCCATCACGCCTCAGGAACAATCCCGCATCCCGGATAAGTAAAGACAAATCCGTACCACCGCGAGAGAAGCTGCATAGGTATCTCTCCGTGCGCGCCGTCCGCCCAGGTGGCTGCCGGTACTCCGTCCCCGTCGCCCCGAGCGATCCGCATGATCCGGCCGCTCCACACGTCTTCCAGCCCTCCATCGGGGATACGGTCCATGGGGTAGAACCGGGCCTTGTCATCAACGATGACCCCCAATCCCTGCGTCAGCTCGGCGAGCCGGGTATCTACCGGTGCATTCATGGTGGCGCGGAACCCCGGCGGCAGCCAGCCCTTGGTGTGGATCGTCTTCGACTTAACCCGCCCCATGACCATCTGGGCCACCGAGCGATAGTCGGAAACCAGCAGCGCCAGCGAAGGCCACTCGGCCAGGGCGGCGCCGGTGGTGGTCAGCCTGATGGGCCACCAGTCGAGCCGCTCTCCCGCCAGCGGCCCCTCGAAGGCCTCGCCGGTGATGTGGTCCCACAGGGTGCGGGTTTCCTCGTCGGCCATGACCGCCAGCCCGTTGGCAAGGCCGACGACGCCGAAGTGGTGGATCGAGCCGTTGACGACCGGGGTCAGACCGACCCCGCTGTTGCACGGGCCTCAGAAGGTAACCAGGTAGGGCTCTCCGGCCAGTTCTCCCTGGGCCACGTGGTGGTAGACCATCTGCCGCAGGATCAGGGCTCGGTGTTGCTGTTCCCGGCCAAACACGAGAAGCTCCTCGTCGTCCGCCAGGTTCGCCGAGGCGAGAGGACCACCGTCGCCTGTCGGGCGGAACGGTTGGAACTGGAACCCGCGCCGGCTGATCTTCATATTGCTGCGGTCTATTCGAACGCTCATCGTCGCTCTCCGCTGGAGTCGTCGGTTGACATCTCGGTGGCCCGGAACCTTTGCGGGCCGCCCCACGTCAGTGACCGCCTGGTCGTCCGGCAGACCCACCGCCATGGGCCGCATCATGAAGCCGTTGACGTCGGCGCTGTCCGCGCCCCGAATTCCTGCCCTGAAATTCCGCGGTTGCCGTTCGAGATACCAGGGGTACTGCCCTGCCAGCCGGGGAGCCTGGGTGTCGGGATTACCGGCCCCGTCTTCGCCGTGACACGCGGCGCACACCCGATAGAACGCCTGCCCCCGCTCGGCCGCGGCCGCGTCCACCTGGTAGGACGGTCCCCGGTCGATCATCATTCACGTTACGGCCGCGCCCAGAATCAGGCCCGCCAGAACCAGCATGCTCTTCTGTAACATGAAGTGCGCCTTCCTTGAGGTTGCCTACAAGAAGTCTCGGGCTGCCTCGCGGGTTCCTGTCTTCTGGGATTCCGATGCTTGCGGTGAAGGCCCGCCTGCGGCATCCTCTTGGAAACCCCTTCCGGTTGCGAGGTGAAACGTAACGGCAGGGCCATCCGTAGGCTGCCTAGACATGACGACCATCAGCCCTGACGTCCTCGCCCTGCAGGAGCATCTCGCCGGCCGGTACTCGATCGAGACCGAGCTGGGCCGTGGGGGCATGGGGATCGTGCTGCTGGCCCGAGACGTGGCGCTCGACCGGCTGGTGGCCATCAAGCTGCTGCCGGAAAGCCTGGCGGCAGACCCGGAGTACCGCAAGCGATTCCTCCGGGAAGCGCGCACCGCGGCTGGTCTGTCCCACCCCAATATCGTACCCATCCACTTGGTCGAGGCCCATGGCGAGCTGGTGTTCTTCGTCATGGGGTTCGTGGATGGTGAGTCGCTGCACCAACGGGTAGAGCGTTCAGGCCCGCTGTCGCCCCGCCTGGCGATGAAGCTGATGCAGGACGTAGCCTATGCTCTGTGCTACGCCCATCAGCGCGGGGTCATCCATCGGGACATCAAACCCGACAACATCATGGTGGAGCAGGGCACCGACCGGGCCCTGGTAACTGATTTCGGCATCGCCCTCGGCCGCGACGAGGCGGCCCGGGGCGCGGGCGAGGTCATCGGCACGGCCCGCTACATGAGTCCCGAGCAAGCGGTGGGCGAGGCGGTCGACGCCCGGAGCGATCTCTATGCCCTGGGCGCCACCTTCTACTACGCCGTCACCGGGAGAGCCTTGTTCGACGGTGCCCACGTCCAGGCCATCCTTGCGAGCCAGATCACCCGGCAGGCGCCCAGCATCATCGAGATCCGGCCGGAGGTACCCGAGAAGTTCGCCGCCGTGGTCGACCGCTGCTTGGTCAAGGACCCTGAGGAACGTTGGCAAACGGGAGACGACCTGGCCCGGGCCATCGGTGAGGTTCGCGGCCGTGACCTGCGGGCGCCGCCACTGGTCAGGAGTTTCGTGCGCAACGCCCAGATCACCACCATGGCGGTGTTGGCCGTGCTGGTGGCGGGGTCAGGGGCCGGCGTCAGCACCGGCGGGGGTGTGAACGTTAACACCGGGGGGGGACCAGGTATGATTGGGATGATTCTCCTGATTCAGCTGCTGTTCACGGCAAGACGGTTGCTGCGTGAAGGGTATGCCTTCGAGAATATCAGGGAGGCCTTGTTGGCCGAGGCCAGAATTCAGGAAGAGGAAGCCGAGGTGCTGAAGCACTACCGCTGGGTCCGGTGGCTGAACGCCCAATGGCAGCGGACTTGGGCCGGATGGTTCGGGCGCAAGTTTTTCCAGATGGCGGGCTTCAGGCTCAAGCCGCGTGAGCGTTTGGCGTTGCCCTCGGCCGACGCCACCGAAATGGTGCTGGGCCGGTCTACCATGGCGGCCTTCGACGCCCTCCCTAAGGAGGCACGTGGTCAAGCCGGGGAGATACGCCGTGTAGTGGACCGTCTGGAAGCGCGCGCCGAGCGGCTTCGGGCCCAGGGCGACACCGGCGATTCGTTGAACCACACCGTGGCTGCACTGGAGAACCTGCGGCTGGTGATGCTCAAGGTGCAGGCGGGGTTGGCGTCGGTCGAGGATCTGACCGGCGTGTTGCAGGAGGCCAAGGAGATCGGCGCGGCCGTGGATCGGCGGATCGAGGCAGGGGAGGAGGTGGCCGATATATGATTGGTGATTGCTGATGTGTGAGGTA
>SMVY01000123.1 GCA_004357415.1 Gemmatimonadota bacterium | reverse complement strand
ATTCAGTGCGGCAGATTGTGACATTTGGAGGTGGGAACTACGGCAGATCGTGCGGTCTATCGCAGAAAGTGTGACAGGATGCCGTGATTGGGACGCTACCCTCCCCGCTCTCCAGGCGTGCGCCTTCAACCACTCGGCCACGGATGCGGCCCCGTTGCGAACCCAGCCTCCGTGTCCTGCCCGGCCGCTTGGCGCAGGGCTGGGTACTGCTCGACGACGCCTGCCTTGTCGAGGGACGACTTCATGTCGAGCACCGTTGTTTGGTGGGCTCGAGGACAGCATCAAGACGGCGTAAGACGGTCATCGGCAGAATTACGTCCCGGTACTTTCCCCGCACGTACAGGTCTCGCAGGACGTCGTCGGCGATTCCCCAGATGTAGTTCGAGATCCAGCTCAGGTTGGCTTGGCCTTGGTCCATGTCGGTGGCTCATATATGGAAAGGAAACTCGGCGGCAGAAACTTTCTAATGCCAACCAAAGGTCCACTTCGTTGTGCAACATGACAAGGGTGGTCGGGCCAGGAGGCAGGGAGCCCACAAGACCTACTCTGGGGTCTCGGACAGGCTGTGATCTGCTGGATGGATGGGGCGAAAAAGCAAAGGGACTCCCTACAGAAGTCCCTACACCCTACCTCGACATGTCTCGTAACTCAGTGCCCCGCCTAGGACTCGAACCTAGAACCTCCTGATTAAGAGTCAGCTGCTCTACCAATTGAGCTAGCGGGGCGAAACGGGCGGTAAGGCGGTAAGGCGGTAAGGCGGTAAGTCACCGGCCCCACTACCACCCCGCACACCACCCCGAACAAACACCTGCGTACTGCTATCCGACCGCTGACACCTCACAAATCGAGTATCAAGATTCAAGAATCAACAATCGTATAGCCCCAAGGGGAATCGAACCCCTATTACCACCTTGAAAGAGTGGTGTCCTAACCGTTAGACGATGGGGCCAGGACCATAGCGCTAACGGGAATCGAACCCGTGTTTCCGCCTTGAGAGGGCGGCGTCCTAACCGCTAGACGATAGCGCCAACTTCACAGGCCCGGCAGGACTCGAACCTGCAACCCCCGGTTTTGGAGACCGGTGCTCTACCAATTGAGCTACGGACCTATACCCCGCACCCCCACACAACCCTCGTGCGCAGTACGCAGGTCGCAGTGCGCAGGACCCGACCGCCCTCGCTGCCCCCGCTGCCCCCGCTGCCCTCGCTGTAGGGTGGCTGACGGGGATCGAACCCGCGACCTCCGGAACCACAATCCGGCGCTCTAACCAACTGAGCTACAGCCACCAAGCTGCCCCACACGAGGGCCCAAGGGCCTCCGTCGAGGACCGAGGAAGATATGGGAGCGGGTAGCTGAAATCAAGACTGCTGAGGCCCGGAAGTGGCGTGGTTACTGGGGATTAGGGGAGTGCGCACTATCCCCAGAATCGCCCCGCCACCTCGGCCGTCCTCGGATCCACAGGCACGTCCCGATCGTTGAAGCTCCCCACCTCCACCACGCCCCGGGCCGCGTTGGCCACGAATATTGGCCGCCCAGCCAGCGCCAACGGCCCCACCCGGCGCTCCTCCAGCTGCACCAACTGCGACAACCGGGCCCGGGCAACGCCTGGGAGGATACCCAGCTCGAGCGGCGGACACATCAGCCGCTCCCCCTCCCACCAGAACACGCTCCAGATGGCGCACTCGGCCACATGGCCGTCGAGCGTCAGCATCAGCCCGTCATCGGCCTCCCGCCTCCGGGCCCGGGCCAGCGCGTCATCGAACTGGCCCCGGTCGGTGGTCTTGTGGGGATAGGGATGGTGGGTGACGTCCGACAAGATCAGCCGGATGGGATCGGCGGGACTTGGGGATTCCGGGATCGCGGGATTGGGAGACTGGGACCGCATGGTAGTCTTGACGCCGTCGGCCGAGACCTCGAACCGGACGATGCCGTCAACCACCCCTTCCGGCACGACCAACGGACCCGGAAACGGAATACCCAGCGCTCGGCAGCTAATGCTCAGGCGGGCATTGTGGAGCGAAAGGAGCGGCAGTCGACCGCTGACGACTCGGGCCGTTTCTATGAGAGCGGGACGGGCGGTAAGGCGGTCAGGTGGTAAGGCGGACAATTGAATGCCAGGAATATTGAATAATGAATAATGAATATCGAAGTCACCAAACCCTCCGCACCCCGCACTCCCCTACGTCCCACGCCCCACGCCCCCGCCCCCCCCTCACTCCCCCCCGATCGCCTCAAGAATCGCCCCCACCCACCGCGCCGGATAGCCCCGCTCCTCCGCCTCAGCCGCCAGCTGGCCGACGCCCTTGCCGGCTTCGCGACCGGCCCTCACGAACTCAATCATCTGCGCGGTAGATTGGTAGGCTTGGCGCAACTGGGCGATGGGCACGACCGGCGCGTGGCCCGACACTACCAAGCCGTCGTCGGGCACCAGGGCCATCAGTGCGTCCATCGTCTCCAGGAACAGGTCGATGTCGGCGGAGGGGAGCACGAAATCCATGGTGGCGGGGAAGAACCGGTCACCCATGTGGAGCACGCGCGATCGAGAGAAATACACCACCAGGTCACCGGTCGTGTGCCCCTTGAGCGGTATGACGTAGACGGTATCGCCGTTGAAGAACAGTTCGATCGGTTGGTCGCTCACCAAGTCGGGGAGCGCGGCCCCGCCTCGGGCCGGCACCACCACGCCGTCGATGAAATCCTGGTCTTGCTGCAACGCCGCCCTGGTGTCGGGGTGGGCGATGATGGTGGAGCGGTAGCCCAAGTTGGCGTTGCCGCCGACATGGTCCTCGTGGAAGTGAGTGTTGATGATGTACTCGATGTCGTCCGCGCCCCGGTCGTCGAGCGCCCGCTGGATACCGGACGAGGCGAGCGAATAGCCCGTGTCGACCAGCAGGACGCCGTCGGGACCGATCGAGGCCACGACCTGCGAGCCAGACCCTTCCAGCAGCCACAGCGCGCCGCGCAAGTGCGTGACTCGGATCTCGGTAGCGCGGGCGTCGTCGAGCAGCGCCTGGAATCCAGCCATTCGGCGCACCGATACGAACGCCGGGTCGAACGCCGTGTAGACGATCATCAGCGCTTCGACGTCCTCGTCCAGCATCCGCCGCAGCGCCGCCACCGACGCTACCGAGTCGCCCACCATGGCGTAGCCCCGAGCCAGGTGGTACTGGGCGAACGGCCGGTTGACGTGCCCCTGGTACAGCAGCTCCTCGCCGCGTTTCATCTGTTCGAGGTAGCCCGTCGTGTCGCCGGCGGCGAGCGCGGCGGTGGCGGAACTCAACAGGTCGCGAAAGGAGACGTCCTGCCCTGCCGCCACTCCAGCGGAGCCGCAGCACAGAAGCGCTACCCAGGCACCCATGACAAGCGAGGGTCTAGCCATCATCTGAGTTCCTTCCCCGTGTCTGCGCCTAGGAGGTAGGTCGTAGGTCGTAGGGCGTGGGGCGTGGGGAATAGCGTTCCCACCTCCTACGCCCCACGCCCCACGCCCCTTTTCGAAGCACAGCGCACTCCGACTTGTGCACTTTTTCAGAACCCCCCCTCCTCCCACGGCCCCCAGATCGCAAACGTCATCCCTTTCGGTTCGCTGCCACCGCTTTGCCACAAGGCGCCCTGGATGTTGACGAACATAGTGCGTCCCTGCGGGCTGAAACACGCTCCGGCCCACTCCAGCGAGTTGATGTCGTTGCGCAGGAAGTCGAACAGGTTGCCGTCCACATCGATGCCTCTCAAGTAATTCTCGCCGCCGGCGTCCTCGCAGATGGCCAGGCCGCCGCGCGGGCTCATCACCAGGTCGTCCGGTTGCTTGAGGACGTCCGGCGAGGGAGATTCGAACACAAGCACCAGTTCGCCGCCGCCACGACCTTGGGGGAGGTATTGCCAGATCTGCCCGGAGCCCGCGTTGCCGCCGCTGGTGGCGTTGAAGTAGATGAACCCTTCGCCGGTGCAGCAGCCCTCGAGCCGGGCGAAGCTGGTGCCGCCCCGGGACAAGCCCTGCCGGAACACGGCGTCGGGCGGAATGAAGTCGCTGTCGGGATCGGGGTCGTTGATGGTGATCCAGGTGACCGGCAACCGCTCGCCCGGGGTCTGCCGAGTCCGGGTGTCGTAGTTGCGCCGGCCGATGATGCCCATCATCTGCAGCCGGCCCCCGGCCCTGAGGTTGCCGGGCTCGTTGGGAATGAAGCGGTAGAAGCCGGAAGGATCCTGGTCCTCGGTCAGATACAGAATGCCGGTCTGCGGATCCACCGCCACGGCCTCGTGAACGAAGCGGCCCATGTCTCTCAGCGGCACCGGATCGACCACGCCGTCGGAGCCGGTCGGGACCTCGAACACGTAGCCGTGGTTCTGCTCCCATCCGGTGGGGTTGCCGTCGCTGTCGGCCTTGGCGGCCACTGTTTCCTCGCAACTGAGCCAAGTGCCCCACGGTGTGGGACCGCCGGCGCAGTTGACCAGCGTGCCGGCCAGACTGGCCCACTCGGCCACCTTTTCTACCGAGCCGTCGGGATGGACCGTAACTTCGATGGTGGTACAGCCACCGCTCGCCAAGCCGTCGTAGGCCCGTTCGTCCGACAGTACCATTCCCTCGGGCGGCCGCTGGCGCAACTCGTGATTGCGCACCAAGCGGATGGTGTCGCCCGCCATGGGAAACGCCGCCATCCCGTCGAAGGCGTTGGGAGTGGGCCGGCCGTCGCTCATGGGCCAACCGGCCTCACTGATCTTCTTACAATGAAAGCCGCGCGGCAGCATCAGCCCCGGACACTCGGCGCTCTCCACCAGTTCGCCGTAGCCCTCCTTCCCACCCCGTTGCCCTGCTGGAGCGTCCCCGGCCGGGGCCAGCGACCGGGTGGCGAAGGCCGTCAACCCATTGAGCGACGGGGCCAGAAACAGGCCGGACGCGCCCGAGCGCTTGAGGAAGACGCGGCGATCGATGGGGTTTGGCATTGGGGGAATATGCAGGGGATTCGGGGATTTCGGGAATCCGGGTTCGGGGATTACTAGATTGGAATCGGGGGGATCGGTGAACTCGGGCATTGCGGACAACGGAACCTGATCCCACATTCCCGAACCCGAACCCCCCGAACTCCCGAGGCCTCGATGGACAATACCACCGCCCTGATCACCGACCCGATGGCCGTCTTCGCCTACATCGCCGCCGCGCTGGGCATCGTCTTCTGGGCCAGCACGCTCCCCAACCTGAAGAAATTCTTCCGCATCATCCCACCTATCATCCTGGCCTATTTCGTCCCCACGCTGTCCACCACCGTCGGCATTACCCCCATGGCGTCACCGGCCTACGACTGGATGCGGGCGTACCTCCTCCCCATCGCCCTCCTGTTGCTGATGATCACCGTCGACCTCAAGGCCATCATGCGCCTGGGCCCTGTGGCGCTCATCATGATGCTGGCCGGTACGGTGGGCATCATCGTCGGCGGGCCCATCGCGTTGGGGGTGTTCGGCGCCTGGCTTCCGGAGGACGCGTGGAAGGGCTTCGCCGCCCTGGCGGGGAGTTGGATCGGCGGCACGGCCAACATGGTCGCCATGGCGGAGAGCGTGGGCACGCCCGACTCGCTCATGGGACCGGTGATCGTGATCGACACGGTGGTGGGCTACGGCTGGATGGGTCTGTTGCTGTTCTTCAGTGCCTGGCAGACCCGGTTCGACAAGTGGAACAACGCCGACCGCCGCGGCCTGGAAGACGCGCAGCGCCACCTGGAAGGGTTGCAGAGCGACGGCAAGGCCCTCGACCTCCCGCACCTGACGATGATCATGGGTCTGGCTTTCGCCGGCGCGGTGTTGGGCGTGTGGCTGGGCGGCATGGTGCCGGAGTTGGGCGACCCCAAAATCATCAGCCACACCACGTGGACCGTGCTGATCGTGGTCACCGTTGGGCTGATGTTGTCGTTCACCAAGGTCCGCAATCTGGAACAGTACGGCGCCTCGACCGTCGGCTTCGGCGCGCTCTATCTCCTGGTCGGATCCATCGGCGCTCAGGCCGACCTGGCGGCGGTACTGGAGACGCCGGCGTTCCTTCTGGCCGGATCGCTGTGGATCGCCATCCACGTGGCCATCCTGCTGGGCGTGGCCCGCCTCATCCGAGCCCCGCTGTTCTTCGTCGCCGTCGGCAGCATGGCCAACGTCGGCGGCGCCGCCTCGGCCCCGGTCGTGGCCGGCATCTACAACCCGGCACTGGCCCCGGTTGGTGTGCTGATGGGGATCGCGGGTTACATCCTGGGGATCTATGGGGCGTTGGTGGCGGCTTGGCTGCTGGCGATGGTGGGAGGGTAGTTACTGAGAGTGCGCGGTACGCAGGTCGCAGTGCGCAGGAGGGAGTGCGGTGTGCGGTGTGCGGGGACCGCCCCGCTGCCCCGCTTACCCACCAAGCATCGGTCGGGGCCTTGCTGCACTCTGCCTGAACCCGTACCGTTGAGACTGAGACGTTTCGCCGAACACGACCGGCCCTCATTTGAGGGAGTGACTTCAGCCAGATGTCGGACCTCCGCACGCGCCTCGACGCTGCACTCGACGGCTACCGCATCGACCACCAGATCGGTGAGGGTGGTATGGCGGTCGTGTTCCTGGCGCACGACCTCAAGCATTCCCGTCGGGTCGCCCTCAAGGTCATGAAGCCGGAGGTTGGCGCGTCGCTCGGCACGGAGCGCTTCCTGCGCGAAATCAAAATCGCGGCCCAATTGTCCCATCCCCACATCCTCCCGCTCTACGACTCCGGCGAAGTCGACGGGCTGCACTACCTGGTGATGCCGTTCGTCGAGGAGGAATCCCTGCGGGACCGGCTCGACCGCGACGGCACCGTGCCGCTGCCCGAAGCGGTGCGCCTCACCGCTGAGATCGCCGAAGCACTAGCATACGCGCACAGTAGGGGATTGATCCACCGTGACGTCAAGCCGGAGAACGTCCTGTTTCACTCCGGTCACGCGGCCGTCACCGACTTCGGCATCGCCCGGCAAATGACCCAGGGCGAGCAAACCCGGCTCACCGGCACTGGCGTGGCCGTCGGCACCGTGGCCTACATGAGCCCCGAGCAGGCAGTGGGTGAAGTCGAACTCGATGCCCGCACGGATGTATACGCCCTCGGTTGCGTGCTGTACGAGATGTTGGAAGGAGCCCCACCCTTCACCGGTGGCAGCGCGCAAGCGGTCCTCACCCGCAAGGTGACCGGCGAAGTCCCGGAGTTCTCCACCGACACCCCTGTTCCCGAAACAGTCATCGCGGTAGTGCGCCAGGCGCTGACCGCGTTGCCCGAGGATCGCTACGATTCGCCGATTGCTTTCGCGCGAGCCCTCGAGCAGGCCATTACGGAGGAGGCGATCGAAGCGGCGGCCGTTCGCAAAGCGCGGCGGAGGCGCCGGCGCGCCTCGACCATGGTGGCCGGTATCGTCGTCATCCTCGCGACCGGTTGGTGGCTGGCCACCCTCGCCACGGCACCGAGTTTCTCGCGCATCGCCCTCCTCCCCTTGGTGAACGAAACCGGCGATTCCAGCCAGGCGTTCTTCATCGACGGCATGCACGACGCGCTGATCGCCGAGATGGGACGGGCAGGCATTGAAGTCATCGGCCGCCGTTCTGTCCTGCGCTATCGCGACGACGACGAGACACCTGTACGCGACATCGCACGCGAATTGAACGTCGATGCCGTCATCGAGGGCTTCGCCTTCCGGCAGGGCGACTCGGTCGGCGTGCGTGTCAGTCTCGTCGATGGAGCCACGGAAGCAAGTCTGTGGAGTGCCTCCTACGGTGCCACCGCCCGCAACGTGATCGGACTCTACCGGCAGGTCACGGCGGCCATCGCCGAGGCCATCGGGTTCCGGCTGTCGACCGAGGCGGCTCAACGATTGGCCAGTGCACCCCAGGTAGATCCGGAAGCCTACGAGGCGTACCTGAACGGCATGTACCACTGGTACCGCCTGACGCCGCAGGACCTCGTTCAGGCCGAACGCTATTTCACGTTAGCGCTAAAGATCGACCCGGATTACGCCTTGGCCCACCAAGGCATCTCCTTCGTGTGGGGAGCACGCCAGCAGATGGGCTTGGCGTCACCAGCCGAAGCCGGCCCCAAGGCGGGCAGTGCCGCCCAGCGAGCCTTGCTGTTGGATAGCACCCTCGCCGAGGTCCACCTCAGCATCGCGAACCAACTGACCGGGACCGAATGGGACTGGCAGGGCGCCGACGTGGCCTTCCGCCGCGCTCTCGAACTGAACCCCAGCTACGCAGAAGCAAGGGCTTTCTACTCGCACCTGTTGGTATTCCTAGGCCGCCTGGATGAAGCTTCCGAGCAGGCGGACCTTGCCGTTGCCGCCGATCCGTTGAACTCGCTGATCAGCGCCCTCAGCTGCGTGGCGCTGAGCTTCGTCGGACGCTTCGAGGACGCGTCGGCGCTCTGTGACGCCGCCCTGGAGGCCGACCCCACGCATCCGGTTGCCTTGTCCGGTCGCGGCAACGTCCTCCGCTCCAGCGGTCGCAACGAGGAGTATCTACAACACGAGATCGCTTCGGCGCGAATGCGGCAGGACGAGGAGTACGCCGAAACCCTCGAGGCCGGATATCGCCGAAACGGGATCGAGGGAGCCTTCGCCGGCGCGGCTGAACTCATGGTAGCGCGTTCGGAATTCGGCTTCGTGTCGCCGACCTGGATTGCCGACGCGTTTGAGGACGCGGGCAACCACGAACGCGCTCTCGATTGGCTCGAGCGCGGCGAGGAAATGCGTGACCCGGGGATGCCGTACAGGGTTACCGCCACCAGGAGTCCGGCGTTGTGGGATCACCCACGATTCCAGGCGATCCGGAGGCGGATGGGACTGTCTGAGTGAACACGGTGACCAGATGGTGCGCGGTGGAATTGAGTGCGCTGTGCGCGGTACGCAGGGACAGGATGTTACCCACTAAAGGGTAGCTACTGAGTGCGGAGTGCGGTGTGCTGTGACCGCCCCGCAGCCCCGCCGCCCTGCTTCCCCGCTATTCTCCCAGCATCGGCAATCCCATCTCCGCCAACAACGGCTCCATGCGTGGGTCGTCATGCAACGGCGCGAACCACCAGGTCGAGGTACGAATCCAGGGAAGCCAGGCGTGGGCGGGACGGTAGTTTAGCCAACGGAACGCCTCGTCCTTGTCGTCGAGGGCGACATGAATCGCCGCCAGGATAAACGCCGTCCAGGGAATCACCCCGTCGGCCTCGAGGGCCGCGGCGATCCGGCGAGCGTCGTCTTCCCGACCTGCCTGGGCATAGGTACGTGCCAGAATGCCTGCGAAGGCCGGATTGATCTCCGCCATCCGCTCGTGGGTGACGATGGCCTCTTCGATGTTTCCCTGGTTCAAGTAGCCTTCCCCCAGCACCAGAAGAGCGGAGATGTTCTCGGGGGCGAACGCTAGCGACTTGAGCGCCTCGTCGATCCCCCGCTGGTAGTCCCCTTTCATATAGTAGAGCGCCCCCAGCCAGGAGGTGTGGAGCGGCGTGAGCGGGTCGAGTCGTTGGGCCTCGGTGTGATGGACGATGGCCTCATCGAGTCGGTCGAATATCAGATCGAACCAGGCCCAGTGGTAGTGGTTCATGGCCAAGCTGGGGTTGAGGGCGTTGGCATTTTCGAACGCCTCCTGGGCTCCGTCCCAGTCCCACTCGTAGTACACCCGCATGTCGGCCAGCGCTGCCCACGCCTCGGCCAGCGACGAGTCGAGCGTCACCGACCGGAGGGCCGCAGCCCTCGCCAGGTCCCACACCTCGGGCGTAGCCGCAGGAGAGTGACCCAACGTTACGTACCCCAGAGCCAGGCCGGCGTAGGCCAGCGGATCGGCCGGATTCTTGTCCACTGCTTCGCGGAAGTAGGCCAGCCCGCGCTGGAAGTCCTCCTGCGTCCCCTTGTTGAGGTAGTACATCCCCTTGAGGTACGCCTCATAGGTCTCGCGGCTAATCGTGGGCATGCTGGCCAGAAGGACCTCGTCACCTGCGGTGAGCTCGATATCCAGGTTCTCGGCAATGGCCCGGGCCACCTCGCTGTGCATCTGCAGCACTTCCTCGGTGTCGCAGCTGAACAATTGGTTCCACAGATGGCGTTCGACCGGGACCGCCTCGATCAGCTGGACCCGGAGGTGGACGGAATCACCCTGGCGGATGACCGACCCTTCCACCACGCCGTCGACGCCCAGGGCCGCGGCAATCTCGGGGATGGTCTGGTCGCTGTCGCGGAATCGCATGGCCGACCGGCGCGAGATGACGCGGATGTTGCTGATCTGTGCCAACTCGCCGATGAGCGCGGTGTGCATCCCCTCGACGAAGTAGTCCTGTTCGGGGTCGCCCGAGTTGTCGAACGGGAGCACGGCGATCGATGCCAGCCTCGGCGGGCTGCTCGACGGGCCTGAGAACCAGTAGAGGGCGGCCGCAATCACCAGAACGGCCACGGCGAGCGGCATCACTACTCGCTTCTTGAGTGGCGCCGGCGCGGCGCGCATCTCACCCGACGCCGCGGACGCCAAATCAGCAGCCATCAGATCTGCCGTGCGGTACCGGTCGGCCGGCACCTTGGCCAGCGACTTGTTGACCACCGCCTCCACCGCTTCGGGGATGCTGTCCCGGACCACACGGATCGAGGGGACCGGTTCGACCGCCTTCCTGGCCAGGATGGCTTGCGGCGTGACGCCGGTATATGGAGGAGTGCCGGCTAGCATCTGGTAGAGAACGCAGCCGAGACTGTAGATATCAGACCGGCCGTCCACGTCCTGCGCACCGGCCGCCTGCTCGGGACTCATGTAATCCGGCGTCCCCACGGCGATACCGGTCTGGGTCAACCGCTCACCGCCGGCTTCATCCACCGCCCGGGCGATGCCGAAGTCGCACAGCACGGCACGCCCGCCCTGGAACATGATGTTATCGGGCTTGATATCGCGGTGAACCACGCCGTGTTCATGAGCATAGGCCAAGGCCTCGGCCACGTCCGTGATGATGGCCACGGAGTCCTCGAGCGACAGCTGCTTCTCCCTTGCCAGCCGGTCCTTGAGGCTGTCGCCTTCCAGATACGGCATGACGTAGTACAGCAGCCCGGCGGCGTCGCCCGAGTCGTGCAACGGGAGGATGCCCGGATGGCTCAGCCCGGCGGCGATTTCGATTTCACGATGGAAGCGCTCGGGCCCCAGCACCGACGACAGATCGGGCTGCAGCACCTTGATGGCTACCTGGCGGTGATGCTTCAGGTCTTCGGCCAGGTAGACCGTACCCATGCCCCCGCGGCCAAGTTCTTTCTTGATGGCGTAGCGGTCGGCCAGCGCAGCGCTGAGGGTGGCCTGGATGTCGGTCACGGGACGGGACTCCGGAACGAGTGGGGATACCATACGGGATTTGGAGGCTGAGGGCCAGAGGGAGTGGGATGAAGGGGCGTGGGGCGTGGGACGTGGGGCGTTGGAATGACCCGGCTGGGGGTAGCATGATCCTCATTCCTCATTCTTGCCTTGCCATTATGTCCTAGTGCGTTCCTATCGATCGTTGGTGGCTTGGCAAAAGGCCCACGCGGTGGCGGGTGCCGTCCTGAAGCTGACTGCGTCTTCAAGATCGCCGTCCACCTGGGCGGTTTTCGATCAGCTTCGGCGCGCGGCGATTTCCGTCGAAGCCAATATCGTCGAGGGTTACGCACTGGGTACGGCAGGCCTGTTCAGGCGCCACGTGCGAATCGCGCTCGGTTCGGCCGCAGAAGTCGAGTGTCTGCTTCGCCTAGCCGTTGAGCAGGGACTCCTATCCAGAAAAAAGGTCGCCTCCGTGACAGCAGATCTCGACCGGCTGTTCCGAGTTCTCCGTGGTTTGATGCTCGGGCGGTCACCAAAATGAGACTGAACGCACCATCGCCCACTCGCCCCACGTCCCACGCCCCACGCCCCACGCCCCACGTCCCACGTTCCACTAACCCATTACATAACAGCATGTTATACCAATCAACGATCTCCCGTGTGCACCCTTATGCCCTAGGCGCATCTCCCTCCGCCAACTCACACGGAGGAAATGATGCGACGCTTCGGATTCCTACTCATAGGACTGGCCGTTCTGGCCGGCAATCGACACCTCGACGCCCAGGGAATAATCGACGTCGAGATTATGCCGGTGGATCGCACCGGCAACCCGGTGGTCCGGCTCAGCTCGGTGGTACACACCACCATCAACGGCCGGATCGCCACCATCGAGATCGAGGAGCGGTTCCGCAACGACGGCGGCATCATGGCCGAGGGGAGCTATTTGTATCCCATGCCCCGGGGCGCGGTGTTCACCGATTTTTCGTTGTGGATTGGTGAAGACGAGGTCAAGGGCGAGATGATGACGGCCGACGAGGCTCGCACCATCTACGAAAACATCGTCAGGAAGCTCAAGGACCCGGCCCTCCTCACATTCGAAGGCCACGGTCTCATTCGTGCCCGGGTGTTCCCCATCCAGCCGGGCGAGACCCGCAAGGTGGTGCTGCGCTACACCCAGGTGCTGCCCCGAGCGGGCGACGCGCTGCGGCTGAGCTACTCGATCGGCCCGCGGGAGCGTAACGGCCGAAGCCGGGGCAGCGGCTCGGGTTTTGTCGACGCGTTCAGCTATTGGGTTACCATTCCCGACGCCGGCAACATCGGCACCCCATATTCCCCCACGCATCCCATCGAGACCAGCACCCGCGGTGACGCCCTGGAGATCACGCTCGATCCCGACGCCACCGGCAACGTCGAAGTGTTCATCCCGCTGCGCACCGGATTGGTCGGCACCAGCCTAATCACCTACGCGCCGGGCGGGCAGGACGGCTTCTTCATGCTGTTGCTGGCACCGCCGGTGCGTGAGGAAGGCACCATGGTACCGCGAGACCTGTCGCTGGTGGTGGACGTTTCCGGTTCGATGTCGGGTGAGAAGCTGCACCAGGCGCAGGCGGCGCTCGACCAAGCGCTGGGTACGCTGGGTGAGCACGACCGCTTCCGCATCATCGCCTTCTCGTCGACCGTGCGGCACTTCCGCGAGGGCTACACGCCCGCCACTCGGGAAAACCTGCTCGAGGCTCGCCGGTTCGTCCAGAACCTGCGCGCCAACGGAGGCACCAACATCGAGGGCGCCTTGAACGCGGTGACCGACGTCCCCGAAACCGACGAGCGGCTGTCGCTGATCGTGTTCCTGACCGACGGCTTGCCCTCGGTGGGCGAGCAGCAGCCCGAGCAACTGGCCGCACTCGCCGCGGCGCGCCGGGGCAATGCCCGCATCTTCACCTTTGGGATCGGGCACGACGTCAACACCTACTTACTCGACCGGCTGGCGGTAGAAGGCCGGGGCAGCGCCGACTATGTCGCCCCTGGTGCCAGCGTGGAGCACGCGGTGAGCAACCTGCTGGGCAAGATCGAACACCCGGCGCTCATGAATCTGCGCATCGTCAGCTCACCGGTGGATCTGATCCAGACCTACCCGATCGACATGCCGGATCTGTTCTTTGGTGAAGAGCTGGTCGTGTTTGGCCGCTATAGCGGCCGCGGCTCCGGTCAAGTGGTCATCGAGGGCGAGAGCGCCGGCGTGCCGGTACGCTTCACCGCCACCGCCGACTTCCCGGCCACGGCACACGACAATGAATTCATTCCCCAGTTGTGGGCCGCGCGACGCATCGGCCAGTTGACCCGTACCGTCCGGTTGGAAGGCCCCAGCGAGCAGTTGATCGAAGAGATCCGCGACCTGGGACTCGCCTACGGTATTCTCACCGAGTACACCTCGTACCTGGTGCTGGAACCGGGGATGTCGGGCGATCCGGTGCCGGTCGACGAGATCATGCAGCGCAACGAGGCCGCGGGCGCCTTTGCCCCGGCCGCGTTACAGACCGGTCGCGCGCGATTCGACGACGCCAAGGCCAGTGCCGACATGGCGGCGGTAGGATCGGTGGCCGAGGCCGAGGAGGCCGTGCGCAACCGGACCATCGCGCTGGCCAAGCGGGCCGACAAGGATGCCGGCCGGCGGCAATCGTTGGCTCCCAAGGTCGAGAGCGGCCGGCTGTTCGTCGACCGCGACGGCGTCTGGACCGACGCCACCCATCGCCATACCGCGGAGGTGCTCGAGGTGGTAGCCTTCAGTGATGCCTACTTCGCGCTGGTCCGGGCCATCCCCGAACTCACACCCTACCTGACGGTAGGCGACGAGGTGGTGGTGGCCGGCAAGGACATCAGCATCCGCATCGGTGCCGACGGCGAGACCACGTTGTCACCGGGCACAGTCAGTGACACCGCCCTACGGTTCAGAGGTCTATGACCGAGTCGATGACGGAGTTGTACCATCAGTACCACGAGTCGCTCGTTCGGATGCTCACGCGCCGGACGGGCGACCGTGACCGGGCGGAGGACCTGGCACAGGAGACCTTCGCCCGGGCGGTGGCGGCGCCGCCCAACAACCCGCGCCCGTGGCTGTTCGCCGTGGCCCTCAATCTGGTCCGCGAAGACGGCCGCAAGTTCGTGCGGCAGGGACGGCGCCTCCAGCTGCTCAAGGCGGAGACCGTATCAACCGCCCCGGCGGCGGACGAGGAGTTCGAACGGCGGCAGAACGTGGCCGCCGTCCGGGCGGCCCTCGCCACCCTGAGCGAGCGCGACCGCGAGGCCCTCCTCCTCAAGGCGGAAGGCTTCAACTACAAGGAAATCGCCGACACGCTCAGCCTGGCCAAGGGCGCCGTGGGCACCACCCTGGCGCGCGCCCGCCGGCGGCTGGTCGAAGCGTATCGACAGACAGAAGAAGGACGAGATCATGTCGCACGTTGAAGAAGGCACCCTGCACGCCATGTTAGATGGCGAACTCACTGGCGAGGAAGTGGCGGCCGTCAAGGCGCACCTGGATCAGTGTGCCCGATGCCGGGCGCTGCTGGACGAGGTCAAGGAGTTTGTCGCTGAGGCGGACACGCTCATTGTAGCACTCGACGAGCACACTGCCCCCGCTGAGGAAGGCGGTCAGGCGGGCGGTAGGGCGGTAGGGCGGTATGGCGGTAACGTCCGCCCGTGGTATCGTCGGCCCCAGTTTCTCGCCACGGCAGCCACCCTCACCCTGGCGATCGGGGCCGGCTACATCGGGCTGGCACTAAGAGATCAGGGCATGCTCACCGACCAGCCAGAGCTCCTGTCCGAGGCAGACGCGCCGGTGGTGGGGCATCGGGACAGCGGGGCGGCGGGGGCAGTGGGACAGTTGCGCGGGGACCTGGGGAAAGAACGGGCCGCCAAGGACGAACTCGCCGCCGCCGGGGAAGCTCGCAAGCGAGCGGAGCCCTCAGTGGCCGCGCTGGAACTTGAGGAGGAGCAACCTGCCCCCGCCGACCTCGCCGCCCCCGCCGACGACGACGATGGTCTTGCCGGTGGCCGGATCGCCAACGAGGGGAACGTCCCTGCCCTCGCTGCTCCCGCTGCCCCCGCTGCCCCCGCCGGCGTCGCTGACGCCGATGAGGCCATGAGCCGCCTCGGCGCTTCGATCAAGCTCATCGCCGGCCGCCGCCCGGTTCGCATCGAACAGGAACCGGCCCCCACCCTGGAAGGCGTCACCGCCACCGGCGGCTTGGTGCGGGTGGTCTACCAGGACGAAGAGGACCGCGAGTTCGTACTGGAGCAGGTCAAGGTATCGTTCGACAACGACGCGGCCGACGACAAGCGCAACCGCGCCGCCGAACCGCAGAAGGCCGCCGCCGCATTCGCCGAGCGCGAAACGTTCCTGCGCATCACCCCCAACGACACGGTTATCTCCGCCGAAACGGATTCCACCGTGCGCATCCGCTGGATCGACGCCGACGGTATCCTGCTGGCATTGATCGGCGTGGACGAGGAGTTCTTGAGGGAGATGATGGGGCGGATAAGATAGGAGGGCTAAAAGGCTAAGGGGCTAAGAGGCTAAAAGGCTAAGAGGGCGAACCAAATCCGAGATCAGCTCGGTATTAGCCCTCTCAGCCACTTAGCCTCTTAGCCCCTTAGCCCTTCGCCTCTTGCCCCTTCGCCCCTCACCCCTCCCCAAGCCTGCGCCCCCCCCGCCTTACCCCCCTATCGAGCTCCATGTAGCTTCCCCCCAATGCTGTCCCTCTCCTGTCTCGGCCCGCTCGAGCTGACCGACAGCGGCGAGCGCGACTGCGAGGCCGTGCTGCGGCAACCCAAGCGTCT